>CAJXHR010000001.1 GCA_913054525.1 uncultured bacterium
GACACGATGGCGCAGGAGAGGATAGGAGTTGACAAGCTTACGGATTATGTGGTAGAAAAATTACACCCATAGCACTTTTACAAGGAGGCGCGTTGTGGCAGGTAAAAAGATAGAGCTTGATTTTGCTCCGTATCTAGCGGAGTTTATAGCTACATTTGTTTTTGTGTTCATCGGAGCCGGCTCAATAGTAGCTGCAAGCTATTTTAACAACTTTGATGGCGTAGCAATTGCCGCGGCGCACGGGTTTACGATATTTATAATGGCCGCAGCGACCGCGAATGTTTCCGGCGGGCATATAAATCCTGCGGTTACCTGGGCGATGATGTGGCGGGGCCTATTTTCAAAAGATTTTAGTTTGATAAAGGGTTTTGGGTATATAATGGCCCAGTGCGCTGGCGCGGCTTGCGGCGTAGGTATGCTCTATAGCGTGACGAGTTTTTTGGATGGCGGAATGGTGGCAGCTGATGCGGTGAACTTTGGGACTCCGGGCCTAACGAACGGGTTGGAGAGTCACGGCGGATTCTTGCTCGAGATGATTTTTGGATTTATTTTGGTATTCGTGATCCTGCGGACAGCTGTCCAAGATAAACTTTCTTGGGCTCCATTTGCTATTGGCATGACAGTATTCGTATTGGCGCTCATGGGAGGGCCTCTCACTGGCGCCGCAATGAACCCGGCTCGCTGGTTTGGACCGGCAATTATTTCCGGCACATTGGACAATGCTTTAATTTACATTTTCGCTCCTATGTCAGGGGCAGTAATCGCGGTGTTTGCTAATTGGCTTATTTCAAGAAAACATCAAAGCCCCGAATAATCTGGGGCTTTTTATTTTGGTGTGATTTTGCTATAATCAACACAAAATATGTCACCTGCTATAAACTATCAAAAAACAACTCTCAAAAACGGCGTGCGGGTTATTGTAGCGCCGATGGAGAATACCAGGGCGGTTACCGTGCTTGTGCTTTTTGGGACAGGATCTAAATACGAGACAAAAAAAATAAACGGCGTCTCTCATTATTTGGAGCATATGTTTTTCAAAGGGACAGAAAAGCGTCCCAAGACAATTGACATAAGCTCGCTTCTTGATGGTGTCGGAGGAGAATTCAACGCCTTTACCAGTGAGGAGTTCACGGGCTATTATGTAAAGGTAGCGACGGCACATTTTGATTTGGCGCTTGATGTCGTTTCCGACATACTTTTACATTCAAAATTTGATGCCAAGGAGGTGAATCGCGAGCGCGGAGTGATTGTTGAGGAAATCAATATGAGGAACGACAACCCCATGCAAAAGGTGATGGAGCTGTGGAACGCGCTCCTTTATGGCGATCAGCCCGCCGGCTGGCCGGTAGCAGGCACAAAAGAAACGATGGCGGGAATTAAGCGCAAGGATATAATAGATTATTTCAACAAGCAATATGTGGGTGATAACGCGGTTGTAACTGTCGCGGGCAATACGAAAGACGGAGATGCGCTAAAAAAGGTTGAAAAATATTTTTCCCCCCTTAGGCCGGGTAAATCCTACGATAAGGGAGAAGTCAGAGATGTGCAAAATCATCCGGCAGTACTTTTACACACAAAGCAGACCGACCAGACGCATGTATGCCTGGGTGCGAGAGGGTTTAATCTATTCGATCCTCGTAAATATGCAGCCCAGCTTATGGCAACGGTCTTGGGCGGAGGGATGAGCTCCCGGATGTTTATAAGCGTGCGAGAGCGCAAGGGGCTTGTCTACTATGTATCTACAATGTGTGATTCGGACACGGATACAGGGTCTATTCTTACTCGCGCAGGCATTGATAATACAAAGGTAGAGAAGGCTGTTGCGACAATTGTTTCCGAATACAAAAAAATAAAACGGGAGAAGGTATCCGACTCCGAACTTAAAAAGGCAAAAAATTATATCCGTGGCAAGACATACCTTGGCCTTGAGGCCTCGGATGATGTCGCGGAGTTTCTTGGGGGACAGGAGATACTGGAGAATCAAATACTTTCTACGGAAGAAATATTAAAGCACTTGGAGAGCGTCACGCCCAAGCAAGTTCAGGGCGTTGCGAGGGAGATGTTTGTGCCCGAACATATGAACCTAGCGCTTGTTGGCCCATTTGAAGATAAAAGTAAATTTGAAGAGTTGATTGGAGAAATATGAACAAACAGGTTTTAGACATATCGACTTCGAGCATCATACGCGTGTTTGCGGTACTTCTTGTTATTGGTTTTATCTTTGCAATCTGGGAAATTCTGGCCAGCGTATTTTTAGCGATTGTAATTGCCGCCGGCATGGAGCCGGCAATACGGGCAATGTCAAAAGTTAAAATACCAAGATTTATTTCAGCGATTATTATATATGTGGGTGCGCTTGCGGTAATAACAGCAGTATTTTATACAGTATTTCCGACTTTGCTCAATGAAGTGAAACAGTTGTCAACGGATTTCCCCGAAGATTACGCTAGTATAATAGTAAGCATTGAGGAGTTCTTCGGAAAAACTCCTGTGGACATAGACGTAAAGCAGCAAATAGGAGGATTTTTAGGAGGGATTCAGGAGAGCATATCAGCCGGATCTCCTAATATTTTTGCCTTTTTCTCCAATCTTTTTGGAGGTCTCGTGTCTTTTGCTCTGGTATTTGTTATATCTTTTTATTTGGCGCTCCAGAAAGACGGCATCGAGCATTTTATAAAATCAGTCTTGCCCGCAAGTCATCAGGAATACGCGGTAGACTTATGGACACGAGTGCAATACAGGTTTGGGAAATGGTTTCAGGGACAGCTTCTACTTGCTCTTTTCGTCGGGATGCTGATGTTTGCTGTGCTTTGGTCTATGGGGGTAAAATACGCGCTATCGATTGCGTTTCTGGTCGCGGTGCTCGAAATAATACCGGTGATAGGGCCTATAATAGCCGGCCTCATTGCCCTTGTGCTTATATCTTTTCAGTCGCCGATGCTTGCAATTGGCGCGGTGATCGCGTATGTCCTTATTGAGCAAATTCAGCAGCATATATTCCTGCCGCGTGTTATGTCGCGCGCGATAGGGCTCAATCCAATAATAATCATAGTAGCATTGCTTATTGCGGCAAAGCTTATAGGATTTTGGGGACTTATACTCGCAATACCTATCGCTGTGACAATTTCGGAGTTCGTAAGGGACTTTAGAAAATGAGAAAGTATAGCGCAAGCAAGACGGCGATTGCTTGAGTAGAGAGGCCTATGCGCAGGGGCGGGAGCCCCATTTTTTTATCGAAGTGAATTTTTTGGTGCAGTGCCGAAAATGAATTTAAAAATTTTGAAACAAGTCCATTTTTTTGTTTCAGGAAGAGAAGGAAAGACATGCCGTCGGGGAGAGCGCCTAAGAATCCGCCTAATGCCCAAGCGGCAAAAGGAATATTTTCTTTGCTTATGGCAACAACAATAAAAAGGACAAGGTACCCCGCGCCAAAATCAAGCGCTACACGCTGCAATATAGGCATGCAATATTTTATCCCCCTGGTTTTTATTTGCTTTAGGGGTTCTACCGAATACTCCGAATGCGGGATCCTGTCTAAAATAAAATGAGACAGAAACGCAAGCAAAAGCCCAAGAAATATATTGGGAGTGCTTGCGGCAACTGCCGCACCGACAATGATGTGGGAAGCGAGTAGCATAATTTCTGATTATATTGTATACCATAAATAGATGAAAAAAAAGTTTTATATCACAACAGCAATTGACTATGTCAACGCAAGCCCTCATTTGGGCCATGCCTTCGAGAAGGTACAGGCTGATGTGCTGGCTAGATATCATCGCGCTTTGGGCGAGGAAGTTTTCTTTTTGACCGGTACCGATGAGCATGGGGCGAAAATAGCACGGGCCGCCGAAGATGCAGGTATTCCGGTAAAGAAATTCGTAGATAAAAACGCCAAAGTATTTCAAGGGCTTGTAAAAGCGTTAAATATTTCAAATGATTATTTTATACGAACGAGCGACAAAGAGGTGCATTGGCCAGGGGCGCAAAAAATGTGGAAGGCGCTCGCGGATTCAGGAGACATCTATAAGAAACAATACAAAGGCCTTTATTGCGTGGGGCATGAAGCGTTTGTTACCAGAAAAGATTTAGTGGACGGCAAGTGTGCGCTTCATAAAAAAGAGCCGGAGATAATAGAGGAAGAAAATTATTTTTTCCGGCTTTCAAAATATTCCAAACAAATTGAGAGTGCGATAAAGAGCGACAAATTCCGGATAGTTCCAAGCGCGTCAAAAAATGAAATTTTGCGGCTTCTTGAAAGCGGACTTGAGGACGTGAGTTTTTCTCGACCGAGCAAGGACTTGAGCTGGGGAGTGCCGGTGCCCGGCGACAGCGAGCACACTATGTATGTCTGGAGCGATGCTCTCGTAAACTATCTATCCGCCATCGGTTATGGCCATAGCGATGCAAAGAGCAGGTCTAATCTCAAAAGATATTGGCCTGCTGATGTGCAGGTAATCGGCAAAGATATTTTACGTTTTCATGCCGCAATCTGGCCGGGAATGCTGCTTTCAGCCGAGAAGCCGTTGCCTAAAATTTTATTCGTGCACGGATTTATCAGCGTGGGCGGCGAGAAGATGTCAAAGTCGCTCGGCAATGTTATTGATCCGTTTTCTCTTATTGAAAAATATGGAACCGATGCGGTGCGGTATCATTTGCTTCGCGAAATACCACCTACAAACGACGGCGATTTTACCTATGAGAAATTTGAAGAAAGATACAAGTCCGACTTGGCAAAAGGGCTCGGCAATTTCACTGCGCGCGTGGTTAATCTTGGCGCGAGGCATATAATGGGCAGTTTCGCACCGCGCGAAAACAGAAAGACCAAAAAAGAAATCGAAGAAACATGGATACACTATCGCAAGTCAATGGAGGAATTTAGATTTGATGAAGCATTGCAAGCGGTATGGGGCCTAACCTCATATGGCGATAAGTTTGTTGATGAATCCAAGCTTTGGGAACTGCCCCAAAAAGACCGTAAAAAATTTAACCTGTATATAGCCGAGCTTTGTACGATTCTGGCGAATATCGCCCTGCTTCTCCAGCCGTTTTTGCCCGAGACCTCACAAGCAATTGCAAAGCAGCTGGGTATTAAGCTGGAGGACAAAAAACCCCGGAAATTTAAATTAAAGAAAGGGGAGTCATTGTTCCCAATGGTATAATTAGTTTATGGCAGAGTTTGAACCAAAACTTATAGACACTCACGGCCATGTGAATTTTAATGCATTTAAGGATGATGGCGACGAGGTGATAAAAAGAGCGCTTGATGCGGGAGTCGGTATCATAATGCCCGGTTCGCAGATCGATACTTCGAAAAGGGCCGTCGAGTACGCGGAAAAATTGAACCATCCGTATATTAGGGCCGCAGTAGGTCTTCATCCCATACACCTCGAAGATATCGAGGTTGATGACAGCGAGGTTGAGGGGCAGGTGAAGTTCCACACAAGAAAAGAAGATTTCAGGCGGGCGGCATACGAGGATTTACTGAAATCAAGCGATAAAATAGTTGCAATGGGCGAAGTCGGCCTTGATTACTGGCGGCTCCCGGAAGACGAAAGAGAACTAGAGTTTTATAAAGAGCGTCAAATTGATACCCTAAACAGCCAGCTTGACCTTGCGCTTGATTACAAAAAGCCCGCAATACTTCACTGCAGAAAAGCGCATGACGATTTATTGTCTATACTGGAGAGCCACGGAATCACCAATGCGATAAGGCCTCCCGGCGTTATACATTGCTACACGGGAAACAAAAATCAATTAAATGCTTTTCTTGCTCTTGGATGGTACATCGGCTATAACGGCATTATTTTTAAACTTAATTTAGACAATGTAATAAAAGAAACGCCGCTTGACAGGATTCTTTTGGAGACAGACTCTCCCTATTTGACGCCACCAAATGCCGGTACGGAGCGTAACGAGCCAATTTTCGTAAAGCATGTGGCAGAGAAAATCGCCGAGATAAAACAGGTTTCGTTCGAGGAAGTAGCGCGTCAGACGAGGGAGAATACCCGGAAAGTATTTGGCATATAGCACCCGGTATCAAGAGATAATAAAACCCCCGGTTTCCGCCGAGGGTTGTTTTAGTATATAAGAGCATTTCGTCTATCCATGGTCATATCGTGCAGAAGGGTGAGGTGCGGGCTCCCTGTTCCACGAGTTTCTCCGAACCTTCCAATGTTACCGAATGATTGGTTGTCATGTTCCGTGCCCCAATCCACCATGGTAAATATTACCATATTGTAGCCCATAGCAAGCTCCTGATTGTCTCGATTCGCCAGGACAAACTCGCGAATCCGTGAATTCTCGAGGCCGGATATAAGCTCCCTGGACTCTTTGGGCATTTTTTGCCTCATCAAGAGACGGTACTCATTTGAGGTTTCCCGATGCACGACCCCCATTATATTGTCTTCCACCTGCTGGCTTTGTCTATTGCCCCCGGTTTGCCCGCCAAAGTTTTGGGGCTGATCTTTGATTTCTTCTACTCCTTCATAGATGACATTCCTTGGGAACGGGTAAAACATTCTTACCCGTTCAAAGTATGTCCCGGCATCCATGTCGGCCATCCTCTTGAGCACCGCGACTCTTCTTAACAGCGGCAGAGCTGCCTCCTTAAAGCACTGTATCATGTAGTCGACAGGGATGTCTTCAAACGGGTATTGGCTTAGCAAATACGCCCTGAAAAGGTGCGGGTACGCAGGCGCTTCCGTGGCTTGCACGGAATGGTGTACCCGTAGGAACCATTTTTCATCCTTTTCTCCCGTGAATGTGTGAATTGTCCCGAAGTCCTCCGGTTTCGTCGGGTCGTAACCTGGTTTCTTTGTGTTGTTCCATAGCCCGAGCAATATATATGATAATGTCGGGTCCATGCCTGTTATTTTACCAAGTTTCCAAAGAGGTGTAGCAAGCTGCGCGGGCATAAATTTGGTGCTCTCGTCCGCCTGGAGATCCTGCACGGTTTGGTAACCAAGCTTTTCTTTGAAATACGCGTGCATAGTCATCCCCAGGTCCAGGAAAAGATGGTACTGGCTTTCCCTGGGCAAGTCGTCCACCGGCCAATCGGATACTTTTAGTTGATTTACGGCATTCTCGACCTTGTTTATGCTTGTAAGTCCCGGCAAAGAAGATGCCATACGGTGTATATGTTCAAGATACGTATCTCGCTTTCGGTTGCCGGTATTATGCGGCAGATCTTGGAAAGGACTTTCTGCCATAAAGCCGGTTTCGTAAGAAATGCCGTAATTTTTCATCATTTGATGCGCGTCGTTTTCTGCCTGCTTAATGATCTGGATTGATTCCATTTCCCCCTCCTTACATATACTGTTCGCGTCTTTGGTTTTCCAGGTTCACTGCTTTCCACCGGATGTCAGAGGCAGCTTTTTCTATGAGGCGGAAAAGCAAACTGTCTTCGTTTTCTCCCGGCCTGACGAGCTGGATTTTTATATCTTGCGGCAAGTCAAACAGCAATCTCGGAACAACATACTGCGCGATTTTTCTTGCTTCTTTAAGTTCCATTTCGTACCGCTTTTGCTACAAGAGTTCGCTGAGCGGCTTGTAATCTTTCATGCGTCCTATACTGTCGGCAAGCCCCTCATGAGTTATCCAGCCCTTATGGATGTTGACACCTTTGGCAAGCGCCGGATTTTCCAGTACCGCGTTCTTAAATCCTTTTTCGGCAAGTTCGCGGATATAGGGGAATGTTTCCCGGGTGAGTGCGGGAGTTGATTCGCGGGGCGTCATTCCCGGCATATTGGGTACGCAATAGTGCGCTACGCCATGTTTTTGGAAAGTCTGTTTGCGAAGGGATGTTGCGCGGGATGTTTCAAAACATCCACCTTGGTCTATGGATATATCCATTACGACAGATCCCGGCTGCATATTTTCTACCATCCACTCGGGCACGAGCTTCACTTGTCTTTCTCCCGGAATATGCGCGGCTCCGATGAGAAGATCGGTGTGTTCGAGGATTGACGCCAAGGCCTGTTCGTGGGACGGATTTTCCCGGTCGTGTTGGACAAACCAAAGGCTATGTAGAGAAAGCTGTTGGTAAAAGCGTCTAAGCGGCTTAAATTTTTCGGGATTTTTGTCAAACAAGTAGAGCATCTTTGGATTTGCCTTCGCAACGAGCTCTGCCGTCGCCGCTCCCGCGTTTCCAAGGCCGAGTATAGCTACCGTAGAGCTTGGCCCAATCATGATTTTTTTATGACGCATTAGAAGCTTTGCTCCGTCAAAAAAGGCAATTCTGCCGGCAATCTTGGACATCTCGGCAAGTATATGCGTTGATTCGTCATCGCGCTGGATTGTGCCGTAGTCAATTGCCGTAGTCCCGGATTTTTGAAGGGCTTCCAAGAGCAGGGAATTTTCGGGCGAAGCAAGATGCAGAAAGCAAGAAAGTATCAAACCTTGTTTGGAGTATAGGAATCTAAGCTCCGGCTTTGTGGGTTGCTTTACTTTTACGACAAGATCAGAGCCCCGCCATACATCTTCATGTGTGCCGGTCGTGGCGCCAAACGCCTTATATTCACGATCTTTAAATCCGCTTTTTTTACCCGCGGATGCTTCAATCAATACTTCATGATCTTTTTCGGTTAGCGCTCTTACGTCCTGCGGCAATATTGCCACCCGGCCCTCGCCGTCCAGCACTTCCTTAACGCATCCTATTATCATAAATCCTCCTCCGGCAACAGCTATTCAATTTTCAAGGTTCAGGTGATAATACAATATATTGCCCGAATGGGCAATATATTGTATTATTTGTCGTACAAAGCACTTTGACAGGAGGTGGCCGATGAGCGCCAGCAAATATTTCTGGCGGCCGATTGATCTTGTTGGCTGCCATTTATTGGGCAAGAGATTTGTCGGAGGATTTAGCATCCCCGAAGTCTTGCGCACGGGCGAGGAGTTGAAAAGTTTAGGATACAGAGTAAGTTATAATCTTTTAGGGGAGCATGTAGGATACAGGTGTGTTGTATTCAAGACCACCGAAACGATCCTAAATCTCATGGGCGCTATGAACAGCGAAAATCGCGGCAATGTAGTTATTAAGCCGACACAGTGCGGCCTGGAGATTTCGCCCGATCTTTTCCATGAAGAAGTCGAAAAAATTGTCCGGCGCGGAAGAGAGATTGGCATTGAGACGGAGTTTGACGCCGAGCATTCCCGTTATGTAGAAGATGCCTTTAGAGTTTTTCATGAGCTTGCTTCAAAATTTCATTACGCGGGCTTTATGAGGCAGTGCGTACAGGCCCATCTCAAAGCGCTTCGCGCGCTGATGGACAAGTATAATCTTTGGAAAATGAATCTTAGGGTTGTTGAGGGCTCGCAAGTATACCCCGAGCTAGCAGGCGTTGTCTTTGAAGACAGAGAGCAGATTTTGGAGCAGTACTGCTATATACTTCGTCGCAATCATGCCGAGGGCAAAGTGCCGTATGTTGCGACTGTCCGCGACAGGCGGAAAGTAAATGCGGCAAAAAAGATTTTGCCAAGTCCCTTTATGGTCGAGTTTCAAATGCTGTATAATGATTTACCATTCGGCTTGTTTGGCAGGGAGCTGGGCGAAGAATTGATTGAGGGCAGGGATTTACGCGAAGGCCCCGGAGGACTTGATACCGGCTGGCCCGTAAGAATCTATATTCCTTTCGTAGTTCCCTGGTGCAAAGATGCCTGGAAGGAGTACGGCTTGCGCAGAAGTGCTATGATGCGACGGCTCATGTGGGAAGAATTAAAATACAGAGGAGGTGGAAAATGACTAAGGTACGGCCAGTATTGTGTAATTATATTAACGGTGAATGGAGAGAGGGAAGTGGGGATGAATTAGAAACCAGAAATCCTTCACGAACAAAAGAAATTCTGGCTCGCGGACAAGAGGCGACTCCAGATGAAGTATCCCAAGCCATAGAAGCTGCGGATCGCGCTTACGACGAATGGCGTTTGACGCCGGCTCCCAAGAGAGAGGAATATTTTTATAGGCTTCTTGTAAAACTTGGGGATCCGGAGGATTTGAATAATGCGGTTGTTAATGATCTTGCGAAAGGCGTGACAGCCGAATGCGGCAAAACCCTCAATGAGGGACGTGCTGACGTTGTTGAAGGAATTCACATGCTGCGGTTAGTTGCAGCACAGGGTCGCAGAGCTATTGGAGAGGTTATGCCATCTGAAATTCCGGAAAAGTTTGCCTACACCGAACGATTGCCCCGAGGAGTGACTGCGGTAATCTCGCCCTGGAATTTCCCATTTGCGATTCCTTGGTGGATGATAGGCCCCGCCCTAATGATGGGCAATACTGTTGATTTTAAGCCCGCAGAACAGACCGCTCTTATAGGGCAAAGGATTGTTGAGCTTTGTGAGGGTGTAGGATTTCCTCCCGGCGTTATAAACATGGTCCACGGCAAGGCAACCACAGGCAAGGCTCTGGTTGGAGATCCTCGTGTGCGTTCTGTTTTGTTTACCGGTTCCTATGAGGTAGGAAGGGAGATAAAAATGGTCTGCGCGCAAGATGATGAGCTAGACAAGCTAGCGGTCCTTGAAACAGGATCTAAGAGCGGTCTTATAGCGCTTGATGACGCAGATCTTTCATTGGCAGCGGATGCTACTTATAAGAGCGCGTTTAAGACCACAGGGCAGCGATGTGTGACCGGCAGTATAGTATACGTTCCTAGGCAGAAAGCACAGCATTTCACAGATCTGCTCATGCAGTATATAGAAGAGCATGTCAGAGCAGGGGATCCCTTTGATTCGGAAACATTTATGGGTCCGCTCATCGATGAGCAGGGAGTGGAAAAAGTTGCATTCTATAATGATCTTGTGCGTAAAGCAGCTTCAAAGCGTGGCGGTAAGGGTGTGTCGATTCTTATGGACGGAGAGATGGATACATCCGAGGGAAACTTTGCCGAGCCCTTTGTGTATGTCGTGGATAGATATGACCCTGATTTACGAACAATGCGCGAAGAGGTATTCGGCCCACATCTTGCGATTGTCTTAGTTGATGATGCCGATGAGGCAATAAGATGTTTCGAGAGTGCGCCATATAGCCTGGCAATGTCAGTGATCACACAAAGCTTGAGGTATTACGAAATTTTCCGGAAGATGCGCCATCGTGGCCTTTGCTATGTAAATCTGCCTACAATTGGCGCGGAAGTGCAGCTGCCATTTGGTGGCACAAGACGGAGCGGCGCAGGCATGCCTTCGGCCGCTGATATGTTTAATCATGTAAGTCATCCGGTGGCAGTTACCGTAAATACGGGCAGCGAAATTAAGATGGCGCAAGGACTTAAGTAAAAAAATACCCCCGACGTATAGTCGGGGGATTTATTTTAGTTTCTTTGTTCCCAGAACGGATTTAGAGTGGGGAATAACTTATCCTTGCCTGCTTCCATGATTTTAGCGAGGTGCTTATGTCGAAGAAGTTTAATTTGCGACTCTTCGCCGGGATAGTTAGTCGTTATTTCCTGCCAGAATTCTCCGCATTTTGTCTCAAGGCAATTGTATATATGCGCAAAAGCAAGCTCTTCGTCCGTGCGCTCGCGGCCCGTTGATAGGGACTCGAATGCAATTCCGCGCGCCATTTCATGATCCATGCGAAGCGCACGATCCAACAGTTGTTCATCGTCAGACGGCTCTTTATTTTGAGGCTGCATCATTTTCCTCCTGTGTCTACGATCCAAGTATGGTGGCTACCAGCAGGTGGTCCGGGTCAAGCACATAGTATGTGTTGGGATCTTTATGTTGCTCCTTTGCCTTTGATCTCAATATGCTGAAGTCGCGTAAGGCGCTAAAAGCCCTGTAGCAATCGTCGTCTTCTGTCAGGACTTGGTCGAATTTTTCGGAAATTTTTTGCCAAACCCCCGTTCTCAATTGGGAAAGAGATTTTCGACAGCCAAGATCTTCCGAGGCCATGCCCGTATCCTTGAGGCAGAAAAATATCTCTTTTAAAAATAGCCAAGAGATGTCGCCTCCGTTGAAGGTCGCCGTGCCGTCTCGTAGGCCCTCCAGCATTTTAAAGTAGTTGTGATTACTACCTCCTTTACCGGCAGAATTGGGCCTTGTAGCGGGTTCGGGTGTTCCGGCAAAGTTTGCAAGATTAATTGCCTCACCTACCCTTGCAAGCAGTAATCTGCTGATATGTGCATAGTTATAATGGAAAAGAACGCACTTCTTGCCGTTGTTTTCGATTTCATCCACCGTATCTATGAAGTCGCCGTCGCCCGATACTATTACAAATGTACCTATATTGGTGTAGTTTAGGCAAAACCTCACAAATTCTTCAATGGCCTGGTCGCACGTGTCTGGCCCTTTGAATTTGCGCGGAGGGCACGATTCTATCCTGAATCCGCTGAAGCGAAGCTGGCCTTGGCTATCCGCGGGTGTATGGAGAGGTATGAAAGCTACGCTTCGCGCCACATTGCCGTAGTGCCTTGCTTGTGTTATCAAATCGCTAAAATTCAGCGAGGCATTTTCTTTTTCCAGCGTGAGTCTCAGATTTTCGTAATCATACAACACAACTACGTCGCTAGAGGCGTCTTTTTTCGTGCTTGCGGTGCGGTTATCGGATTCCGGCTCCGGGGAATTCAGCGTCTCCACAGATTCTTTTTCTTGTTCGCCGGTCATGATGCACAAACCTCCTTTGCAGAATATTTTCATTATATCAGGATATGGCGCATATGTCAATGATTATGGCGTTGTCAATATGCGTTAAAATTGCTAAATTGTATATATGACAGATTATAACCCAATCAAAATAGAAGAAAAGTGGAGGAAAAAATGGGAAGAAAAGAAGGCGTGGAATATTGATATTAAGAAATCGAAAAAGCCGTATTACAACCTCATGATGTTTCCTTACCCCTCGGCAGAGGGGCTTCATATCGGGAATGTCTATGCTTTTACCGGCGCAGATATCCATGGCCGCTATATGCGGATGAATGGCCACGATGTCTTTGAGCCCATGGGTTTTGATGCTTTCGGTATTCATTCGGAGAATTTTGCCATAAAGCAAGGGACCCACCCTAAGGACGAGACGGGGAAAAATGTAAATAACTTTCGCGAACAACTAAAGCACATGGGCGCGCTTTTTGATTGGGAGCATGAAGTTGATACAAGCAGTCCCGATTACTACAAATGGACCCAATGGCTATTTTTACAGCTTTATAAGCAAGGTCTTGCGTACCGCGCAAAAGCCCCTGTTGACTGGTGCCCGGGATGCAAGACCGTTCTTGCCAATGAGCAGGTAATAGGAGGCAAGTGCGAACGATGCGATAGTGTTGTCGAACAAAAAGATCTTGAGCAGTGGTTTTTAAAGATTACCAAATACGCGGAAAAACTTTTGAATAATCTGGATGAGATTGATTGGTCGGAAGTCGTGAAGACGGCGCAGAGAAATTGGATAGGGCGCTCCACAGGAGCAGAACTTGAATTTAGAATCAAGAATCATGAATCAAGAGTAAGAGTCTTTACGACACGTCCAGACACACTATTCGGGGCAACGTACCTTGTGCTGTCCCCAGAGCATCCATTAGTCAGTTCCATGATTCATGATTCAAAGTTCATGATTCAAAATCTAGACGAAATAAAAGATTACATTAACGATACTAAAAAGAAAACTGAGCTTGAGCGCACTGACCTTGCAAAAGAAAAGACAGGCGTTGAGCTAAAAGGCGTTAAGGCGATAAATCCGGCGAATAACAAAGAGATTACCGTGTGGATTGCTGACTATGTATTATCCGGCTACGGCACAGGTGCGATTATGGCCGTACCGGCGCATGACCAGAGGGACTTTGAGTTTGCAAAAAAATACGACCTGTCGATAGAGATGGTTATATGCCCCAACTACCCGGATCCTACGTGCCCGGTGCTTGATGAAGCATATGAAGGCGAAGGATATCTTGTTGCTTCAGGTGATTTTACCGGCATGCCCAACGAGGAAGCAAAGGATAAAATCGCAAAGTTTGTAAATGGAGAGGAAAAAATAAATTACCATCTTCGCGATTGGCTAATATCCCGTCAGCGTTACTGGGGGCCGCCAATACCCATTATTTATTGCGATAAATGCGGTGCTGTTCCTGTCCCGGAGAAGGACTTGCCTGTGGAGTTGCCGTATGTTGAGGATTTTCATCCAACGGGCACAGATAAGTCGCCGCTTGCCACTATCGAAGAATTTGTTAAGACAAAATGTCCGCAGTGCGGCGGAGAAGCGCGCAGAGAAACGGATGTGTCGGATACGTTTTTGGATTCCTCCTGGTATTTTTTAAGATATCCCTCTACTGAATTCCATAAAAAGCCGTTTGATGAAACTATTACTAAAAAGTGGCTGCCGGTTGATATGTATATCGGGGGCAAAGAGCATTCCGTTTTGCATCTGATGTATGCACGGTTTATAACAATGGCGTTGCGCGACGCTGGGCTTATTGATTTCGAAGAGCCATTTGTAAAGTTTAGGGCGCACGGGCTTCTGATACGCGAGGGCGCCAAGATGTCAAAATCCCGCGGCAACGTGATAAGCCCGGACGACTATTTTGAGTCATACGGCGCAGATGCGCTTCGTATGTACTTAATGTTTCTTGGGCCGTATGAGCAGGGAGGGGATTGGCAGGATAGCGGCATAACCGGAGTAGCGAGGTTTTTGAAGAAAGTATGGGAGTTGTGCCAAAATAAAAAAGGAAAGGTAAAAAACGACCCGGAGCTGGAGCGGCTTACCCATAAAACCGTGAAAAAAGTTACGGAAGATATAGAGAATTTGCGATATAATACCGCGATAGCCGCGTTGATGGAGTATGTAAATAAATTAACCCAATACACGGCATACGATATATATTGCGTGGAGACCCTGCTTCAGCTTCTCGCTCCTCTTGCCCCGCACATCACAGAAGAGCTTTGGCAGGAGGCATTAGGGCATGAAGCCAGCATTCATAACGAGAAGTGGCCGGAATATGATCCGGAAAAAATAAAAGAAGAGCGTGCGCGCATGGCCGTCCAGATAAATGGTAAGGTTCGTTCGCAAATAGAGGTTGACGTCGACGCTCAAGAAGATGATATGAAGGAGCTTGCGCTCGGAGACGAGAAAATAAAAAAATGGCTTGAGGGCAAAACACCGAAGAAAATTATCGTAGTCCCAAATCGAGTTGTAAATATAGTTATATAAAACCCTTCGACCGCGGTCGAAGGGTTTTTAGTTTAGTATCTTTGCGGCAATAAGGATGACAATGAGTGCAAGGGCGATGCCCAAGAGGTTTGCAATCATATCTCCTGCCATATCAGTATGGCCCGATATAAAATCGAATATTTCTTTCATTGCGCCGATGCCAAGCATTGTGCCCGAGGCGATTACTAGTGACGTTTTAAAAGGAACTCCGAATAGTTTTGCCAGTAGAAATATTACGGTTACTCCCACAAGGCATGTGAGGAAGTGCTCTACATAGTCCCAAGGATGATGCTCGCCTGCTCCTGTCGGCAGGAAAAAGAAAATGTACTTATCCATTAAGCGCGCTATTTGCTCTGATTTGGCCAGCAATTTTTTACCTCTTCAGTACGTTTTGTTTTTCAGACAATTTATGCTATAACAATTCAAGCCCTTTGACAAGTTAAATGGGTACAAGGAGGAGGTAGCATGACATGAGAGAAGTCGCTGTTATAGGATCGGGGATGACGCATTGCAAATCAAGATGGCTTTCAAAAACGTATCTGGAGCTTGCGCAGCTTGCGACAAAAAACGCGATAGAAGACGCGGGTATTGATGTAAGCGATTTGGACGGCGGAGTGGCCGGCATTTACAACGACATTTTTGAATTTATGGCAATTCCCGAGAGCCCTCTTCAAGGCATAGTGGGCCTTGCCAACAAAGGATTTTCGCGAGTGACTAGCGGCGGAGCCACCGGTATATATACGATGTACAACGCCTATAACTGGGTTGCGAGCGGGATGCACGATGTTGTGCTTGTGCTTGGGGTGGAAAAGGCACTGGATTGCTATGATTTTGAGGCGGAAAGCCCGACGCCGGCAGTGGTGCAGACAATCGCTTATTCGTGGGATCCGTGGTTTGAGCGGCAAATAGGGAATCACGCTTCTTCGAGTTATGCCCAGGTTATCGCCGCCTACAGAGACGAACACGATGGCGACCTGACGGAAGAAGCGAGCGCTAAAGTTGTAGAGCTTTTGTGCCAGCAGGCGCAAAATAATCCTTATGCCCAGCGGCTTGGAGAAGCAGTTTCCGCCGAGCAGGTTCTTGACTCGCGGTATGTTATTGACCAGATACGGATACTTGAAACTTGTGTCTACACAGAGGGTGCGTGTGCTCTTATCTTCGCTTCAAAGAAGGGCCTGGCCCGGCTTGCAGGCAAAATGAAGCAAGAGCCGATATGGATTACCGGCGCAGCCTGCGCAAACGAGCCGTACTTTGTAGGCAAAGATCCCAAGCGCCACAAAGTCCTCCATCGCATACAATCCGATGAGATCGTGGCGAGGGAAGCGCTCAAGCAGGCACGGCTGACAGTGGACGACATTCAGGTTATGGAGCTTCATGATGCCTTTGTGCCGCAATTGATGATAACGCTTGCCGAGATGGGCGTTGTTCCTCTTGGAAGGGCGAATGATTTGGTCAATGAGGGCATTATCATGCCCGGCGGGAAATTGCTTTTGAACCCATGTGGCGGCCTTGTTTTCAGCGGGCACTTTGTGGGCGGGTCCAACATGATGTCCACATGGAGCATAATGCGGGAAATGAAAGACCGGGATTTGGAGCACGGCCTCGTGCATGGCACAGGCGCTTCGCTTTCAATGTTTGGCGGCGCTATGATCTTTGAGAGGAGAAGATAATATGTCTAAAGATAGAAATATGGTAATACCCGAAGCGATGTTGCCTCCCGCCCGCATCGAGCGTGTGAAAGGCAACTTTGGGGAAGAGGTGCTTTTGCGCAACGACGCAATGTTCACCGCCTACAGGCATTCCGCCGGCGAGTTGTCAGCTTTTTTCTTCGCGCTTGCCGATGAAGGTAGGATTATCGCAAATGTATGCCCATCTTGCGGGGTAGTAAATTGTCCTCCCTATCAACAAAGATGCCCGGAATGTAATTTTACGGATATGGAGCAGATAGAAATTAAGGATGTCGGTGTTATGGCAGCGACTCCGGTTATAACAATATTCCCTCCGGCCCGTTTTAAGGGCGATGCGCCATTTGGCACAGGGTACGTATTTATTGAGTGTGGAGATTCAAAAACAGCCGATACGGCACTACCCTTGCGCGTGAGAACCACGCAAGGCATGTTGCGGCGCGGTATATTCAAGAGAGACACTCCAATAAAAATTGTTTTCAAAGATGAACGGCAGGGCGAAATTACCGATATATTCGCGGTTTCTCAAGCGGAGCTGACTCGGGAGCAAATTGCCAAATCACCCCTGCTTGAAAGCGATTTGGAGTGGAACATGCCCAAAGAACCGGAATTTGAGGAAACCGAAGAGTCCAAAATGGCATTTTCTAAGATTTTGTTTAGATTTCAGGCGCTTGCCCTCAAAGTATCCAAGAGCAAGGCAGCTCAAAAAGATTTGGCAAATTGGACGCGTCGTGTGGAAGTAAAATCCGGCGGATTTTTTTTCTTGCTGAATATCAATGACGGGAAGATGTCCGCCGGCTACGAAGAACCGGATCGAGAGACGGATCTCATTCTTGCGCTGGAAGATCCAAATGATTTTCTCCCATACCTGGAAAGAGGAGCCGCTTTAACCAATCTTATATTAAGCGGCAAGCTCTGGGTAAGCAGCTCGGAGCTTGAAACGATAACGCGGCTGGATCGTCTTCCAAGATCCTTAAGGAAAGATGGTGTATAAAACGCAAAGTCCTTTGGCAATAGCCAAAGGACTTTTTTTGTGCTATAAAAATTTGAGGTCTTTGACAATATGTGAGGTGAAAATTATGAAAAGAGAGCAGGTTCTTTGGGCGCCGGAAGATTTAGAGGCGATTGATTCGTTAAAGGACATAGGATTTCCCGGGGAGTTTCCGTATACCCGTGGAATACATCCCAATATGTATAGGGGCCGTTTGTGGACAATGAGGCAGTTTGCCGGGTTTGGCTTGCCGGATGATACCAACAAAAGATTTAGGAAGCTGTGGGACGAGGGCGAAACCGGATTTTCCACTGCCTTTGATCTCGCGACGCTTCTTGGATACGACTCGGACGATCCTCATTCGCTCGGCGAAGTGGGGAAAGGCGGAGTCGCAGTCGACAGCATGGAAGACATGATGCGGCTGTTCCGCGGAATACCCATAGGGCGCAGGGATGTTAGCGTGTCAATGACAATAAACGCGCCGGCTTGCGTTTTCCTTGCTATGTATGTTGTGCTTGCCGGAAAAAAAAGAGCGAAGCTTGAAAATCTTCGCGGAACTATCCAAAACGACATGCTGAAAGAGTTCACAAGCCAGAACGAAACTATTGTGCCGCACAATGCGTCAATGAAGATATTCGTTGACACAGTGGAGTTTTGCACAAAATATATGCCTCAATATAATCCAATAAGTATATCCGGCTATCATATGAGAGAGGCGGGAGCTACGGCAGTGCAGGAGCTTGCCTTTACCTTGGCCGACGGCATTGCTTATGTGGAGGCATGCATAGAGCGAGGGCTTGATGTGGACGCATTCGCGCCGCGATTCTCTTTCTTTTTCAACGCGCATAACGATTTTTTTGAAGAGATTGCAAAGTTCAGGGCCGCTCGCCGCATGTGGGCGCATATTATGCGCGATCGCTTCGGCGCGAAAAATGAGGCATCCTGGAAACTGCGTTTTCACGCGCAGACCTCCGGCGTATCTCTTGTGGATCGGCAGCCCAAGAACAATATAATGCGCGTGACCTTACAGGCCTTTGCGGCTGTTTTGGGGGGCGCTCAAAGCGTGCATACCGACGCTTGGGACGAGCAGATAAGCTTGCCCTCGGAAGAAGCAGCTCTTCTTGCTCTTCGTACACAGCAAATCATAGCGCATGAGACAGGCGTTGCCGACGTTGTTGATCCTCTGGGCGGCTCGTATTTTATGGAAAGTATAACCCGCGAAATAGAGGAAAAGGCATGGGAGTATATTGAGCGCATTGATAATATGGGTGGCATGGTACGCGCTGTTGAAAACGATTTTCCCAGGGGCGAGATAGAGCGGTCTTCTGTAGAGTTTGAGGAGGCAAAGAATAGAGGAGAAGCTATTATTGTGGGCGTCAATAAGTTCCAGAGCGATGAAGCCGATAAAAATAACGATGTTCCCTTCCGCGCTAATCCGAGAGACGGCCTGGTTCAGGCAAGGCGTCTGGAAAAGCTTCGCGCAAAAAGGGACGGCGCGGCAGTGGGCCGCGCGTTATGCGCGGTAGAAAAGGCGGCATATAACAATAAAAATGTGATGCCCCCTATCATTGAAGCAGTAAAGGCATTTGTCACTGAAGGCGAGATAGTGAAGGCGCTGAAAAACGTACACGGCGATTACAAAGTAATAGCATAATAGGAGGTCAAAATGCAGCTTAGCGAAGAAGTCAGAATGCTTAGAGATATGGTGGATGATTTCGGGCAAAAAGAAGTGATGGATATAGGATATGCGGAGCTTGAGCCGAAGGGCGAGTTCCCCGAAGAGTTTGTGAAGAAAATTTCCGATATGGGCCTCATGGGCATTTCTTTTCCCGAAGAATACGGCGGCATGGGAATGGATACAATGGCGACTTCGGTCGTTGGTGAGCGGCTGGCTTTCTATTGGCCAAGCTTGCAGCTTATCTGGAGCGCTAATGTTTCTCTTGCCGGCTTCCCGATAATGATTTACGGCAACGAAAACCAAAAGCAGCGGTTTTTGCCCAATCTTGCAAGCGGGAAGATCCTTGGCTGTTACGCGCTCACAGAGCCGGACGCGGGATCGGACGCGGCGAACATTAAAACAACGGCAGAAATAAAAGGACAACGCGATTTATGGGTTCTCAATGGCACAAAGACATTCATCACTAATGCAACAAATGCGTCTGTGGGCATTGTATTCGCAAGGATAGCAGGCAAAAGGAAGTCAAAGAGGAGACATGAAGGTATTACTGCCTTTTTACTTTCGACCGAAGAGCCGGGCCTAAAAAGAAAGCAGAATACCTTGGCGTATCCGCCGGAAAAGATTACGGTGAGAAAAATTGATAAATGGGGACTTCGCTGTTCTGATTTTTGCGAAATTATACTGGAGGACGTCCATATAGCGGAAGGAAATGTCCTCGGCGAGGTGGGAGGAGGCTTCCGAATTGCCATGGAGACGCTCAACAATGGCCGTATAAATATCGCGGCACAGGCCGTGGGCATTGCGCGCAGAGCTTTGCACGAGATGAAGGAATACGCGAGGAGCCGCAAGGCTTTCGATAAGCGCCTTATGGATATAGACGAAAAGGCGAAGAAAATAGCATGGCTTGAAACACAAGTAGAAGCCGCGTGGCTCATGGTTTTGCGGGCTTCGCAAGCCAAGGATGGCGGAGGCGACTACAGGGTAGAGGCGTCTCAGGCAAAATTGTTTGCCTCCCGCGTAGCTAAGGAAACAGCAGATTTCTTTTCGGAATTTGCCGGCGGCGTGGGATATACCCTCGAATACATAGCGGAGCGCATTCATCAGGACGCGCGAGCGACTCTAATATACGAAGGTACTTCCGATATTCAGGAGCTTGTAATAGCAAAAAGTTTTAGAGATTAAGAGGACGATAAGTCCTC
Organism: uncultured bacterium; assembly: GCA_913054525.1. Taxonomy (GTDB): domain Bacteria; phylum Patescibacteriota; class Minisyncoccia; order Spechtbacterales; family HO2-43-30; genus CAJXHR01. Next base: position 20,681 of record CAJXHR010000001.1, read on the forward strand.
TTTTATTTTACCCGGCCATGATATACTATAAGCGGATATGTGCGGCATTGTCGGCTACATAGGCAAACAGAACGATCCAAGGATAGGGCTTGAGGCGCTCAAGCGTCTTGAGTATCGGGGCTATGACTCTTCGGGCATAGCCGTTTTTAATGACGAAAAGAACGATATATTTTGCGAAAAAGCAGTCGGGAAAATTATAGAACTTGAAAAAAAAGTTCCTTGGGATAAGATTTCCGGTTCTACTTTAGTAATGCAGACGCGATGGGCTACGCACGGAGCGCCGACTTTTAAAAATGCCCACCCTCATACCGACTGCAAAAAAAATATTTATTTAGTCCACAACGGAATTATCGAAGATCATAAACAACTCAAAGATAAGCTTATTAAGAAGGGGCATAAATTTACTTCCAAGACCGATACGGAGGTATTGCCGCACCTTATTGAAGAGTATTCAGCGAATTATACCTTGGAAGAAGCGGTGCGCAGGGCGCTTCAGCTTGTAAAAGGCACGTATGGCATAGCCGTGATATCAAAAAAGGATCCGGGAAAGATAGTTGCCGCACGCATGGCAAGCCCTCTTCTTATCGGAGTCGGCAGAGGCGAATACATGGTAGCGTCGGATCCGGCGGCAGTGCTTTCTCATACAAAGAAAGTAATTTATCTTGAAGATGGTGATATAGCAGTGCTTACAAAAGAGGGATTTCGTATTGCGGACCTGGCAAGGGTTGCGCAGGAAAGGCCGGAGCAGGATCTTGAGTGGGGAATCGAGGAGGCGCAAAAAGGCGGGTATCCGCATTTTATGCTC
>CAJXHR010000002.1 GCA_913054525.1 uncultured bacterium
GCTGCTCATAGGACAATGCGTCGTAATTAATGAAATCGAGCCATTGATATCCGTAGGAAATAAGCAGGCTGAAATTATTTGTAATCAAAAGATATCCCAAAAATATAAGGAATATTCCTCCGATGATTTCCACCCAGCCAAGATACTTTGCAATCTTTCCGACCTTTGTTGATAGCGTACCAAATCCCGCGGCAATTACCAAAAAAGGTACCGCAAGGCCCATAGAAAAGATAAACAGCAAAAATCCGCCCTGAAATGCTGTTGCGGAGGTAGAAGCAAGGAGGAGAATGGATCCCAGTATAGGGCCCACGCAGGGAGTCCAGCCGAAGGCGAAAGAAGCGCCGAGTGCGGACGAGCTTAGGGGATTCCCCTTTTTTATTTTAAAAGGCAAATTCACTTTTCTATCAACGCCCAGAAAGGAGTTTATAAAAGGAATTTTCAGAATCCCTGTCATATATAAACCAAAGAATATTACGAATGCTCCGCCTATGCGAGTCAGCCATATGTTCCAAGGCGCAAGCGACTGGCCAAGAAGCCCGGCAATCGTACCAAAGCCCACAAAAATAACAGTAACGCCCAGCATGAAAAAGAGGCCATTCAAAAAAATTCTCCGCCGCGCCCTCCCCGCACGGGCGGGATCTTTCAGCACCCCGGCCGAAGTACCGCTGATAAAACCCAAATATGCCGGCACAAGAGGAAGCGTGCAAGGCGCAAGAAATGTGATTATACCGGCTATAAAAGCCGGTATAATCAGCGCGATTACTTCGGGTGACATAGTTTTTGTACGCTAATTCGTTCTTTTGCAATTTTCATTGCAGCATTTCGTGGACTTGTTTTATTATTTTTGGAATTTTCCAAAACAATCTTAGTGTTTTTCACTATCTTGCTCTTCACCATGCGGAACATATCTTTGGGATTGTATCCCCTGTATTCGGCGTAGGAGGAAATCACCCCGCCCGCGTTTGCGATGATATCCGGCACTACAAGAACTCCATTCCTGTATAATTTTTCTTCGATGCCGTGAGGAATAGGCACGTTTGCTGCCTCCACGATAATTTTTGCCTTCACGTTTTTGTAATTTTTTTCCGTAATAGCATCGGGAATTGCCGCGGGTATCAGGATATCAACCGGAAGTTCAAAAAGTTTATCATGCGAAATTTTTTCGCTGCTTACGTCAATCCTACAAACGGTGCCTTTCTCTCTTTTGCACGAAACTAAATCCTCAAAGCTAAAACCACTCTTGTTATATACAGCGCCGCTTGCATCGGAAGTCGCAACTACTTTGGCACCCATCTCAATAAGATACTTTGCCGTAAACTCCCCCACATTTCCAAATCCCTGTATCGCCACAGTTACATTTTTAATATCCAAACCGGCGTGGTGTGCCGCAACTTTTGTCGCATGTGCTACGCCAAATCCCGTACTGCCGAACTCATGGGGAATGCCGCAATGTCTCTCTGCGACAGATCCTTTCTCGCCCTTACCTTTAGGGAAAACTTCCATGCATAAATTCGCCGGCTTGCCGGTGGCCGAGCGCCAATTACCGTTTGTCTCTACAAACCATTGCATCTCTTCCTCGCCCGTGTTCATATCGGGGGCCGCAATATAATATTTTGGAGCAAATGGTTTTAGGGCACGTGAAAACGCCTGTACGATTTTCTTTTTTTCCTCCTTTGACTTCCCCTTCGGATCAAATGCAATCCCCGCCTTCGCGCCTCCAAATGGCAGTCCCGCAAGCGCATTTTTCCACGTCATTGTGCGCGCAAGAGCGAAGACCTCCTCCATTGTGACGTTTGGCATCATACGTATGCCGCCCTTCCCCGGCCCGAGTACCGTATTGTCTATAACCAAAAACCCCCGCATCCCCGTCTTTGCGTCGTTGACCTCCACAAGATATTCCGGTCCAAATTTGTCAGATTTTAGTTCCATAGTGTCCCTATACTATACCACACCAAATCTTTCGGTGACCAGCATCAAATAATTCAACGGCTCAATACTTTTAAAGTATTGAGCCGTTGAATTATTCTATGATAGCTGTGGTAGTTGCGGTTCCTATGAGGTACTTTGCGGGCCATTTCCGGTAAATACTTTTGAATTCCTGCTCGTCAATAGTGCCATCCGCGTACTCAATCGTATAAGTCGCGACAGCTGTACCACCCGGGTGCGCGGTATCTATTTTTTTTGTCTCGCCTTCGGGTAATGTATCTGTTTCTATATAAATAGGATTACCAGGAGGTTCTTCGGTCAAAGTATGGGGGCCATCGACAGAAGATTTACGGCCGTCACTCGTGCCGTAGAGCTCAAAAGTCGCCTCAAACCCATCCACATATCCCTGAACAAGAATATGATTCCCGGTGTCATTTTTAAACTTAAAGTCCGGCCAAGGAGAGTAAATAGTCGCGTCAAGCCCCGGCCCGATAAAGTTTCCCTCGCCATCGCGCTCATAATACGGCACGCGATAAGAATGATTGCGCCGCGCTACAACAGGCAATCCTGCATCAAGCACCGAACGAAAAAGAGTTGTCGAAACCTGGCAAAGCCCCCCGCCGAATTCCGGAATTGTCTCATCGCCTTTTATCACAAGCTCGGGTAAATAGCCCGTGGTGTTATCAATTTGCCCCAAGGTACCGACCGTAGAAAAAACCTCGCCCGGGGGCACAAGAACTCCGGTAAGAAATCTCACGCCATTTGTGATATTATGCACGCGATTTTTAGGGCTTCCGTAAAAGGGAGTAGTGGCCTTGCCAATAAGCTCTCTTATTCCAAGTTCTGAAGCCGTACCCTCGCTTTCCGGCTTCTTTACAAGAACGGGCAGTGAAATCTTTTTTGTTATTTCCTCTCCACGAATCCGCTCAAAAAGAGTTTCTGTAATAAGGCCTACAGTATCATCCTGCAGAAGAGTGCGACCGTGCCTCGGGGCTATAAAGTCCACAACCCTGCCGTCTTTTTCAATGACTTTGGAGTTTTGAGTTGTAGTATCAATTTTATCGGCTAGTTCAACGACGTAATCACTCACCAGCCTTTCGTCGAAATCCGGCATAAGCCGCACACCGTCATAGCGCGAGATAACCCACGAAGCAATTTTTTCCCGGCTTAGAGTAAATCTCTGGCCACCGTATACAAGCGCAAGAGGGCTCGCGATAATTTGCTCCGCGTATTTTATCGCCTCATCCGCAAGGGCCGGGTCCGCCTTTGGCATGTCTATCTCAAGACCCAGCTCCATAATCTCTTCATTTAGATTTTTTACATGAACGAGAATCGCATCCCGCGACTTTGCCCTGTCGAGGTACTTCCCGGGCTTTGTGTCGTATAGTATGCCGACTTCAAGCCCTTCTATATCGTATCTGACATCCCGCGGGAGAATATCATAGAGAGAGGCGAGTATGCCTATTTCACTCTTTAGTTTTTCCTCGCTAAACTCTACCTCAATTGGCAGTCGCTTGGGGTAAAAAGGAGCTATAAGACGCTCCCATAGCTGTTTATGCCATTTACCGTCCCGGCCAAAAGACCAGGCATTTTGGGCAAGAATATCGGATGGAAAGCGGAGATCTATGTTTGTAGGGTCTATAATCTCTTCATTGTTCTCAATAGCAATAACAATCCCTCTATTGTAGAGAACATCAAATCTCTCCTGTAGACGCTTGGCGGCCGCGTCTTGCGTAATACTGCTTACGTCCACAGAGGATATAAACATGTGGGGCAAGATTTTATCGGAATAGGAAAGATTGTATAACGAAAACACCGCGCTTAATACAAACAAAGCGCCTATAGCGAATTTATGAGTGTTAGAAAATTTGAAACGCAATTTTCCGGTTAATTTTCCAAGGCCGCATCAACAATCTCTTTTACGCTTTCGTATGGGAAAGCGCCGGGAATTACGGACTTTGTACCGTTTGCGGCTATCACGATACTATAGGGGGTTCCTCTCCCCCCGGAGTTTGCGGCGTCCTCAAGATCGGCCTGAACCGCGTCTTTGTAACGCCTTTCGTCGAAACATTCCTGAAATTTCACGGCATCCAATCCCACGCTTTCGGCAATTTGAGGCAGATGATCCAGATCCAAACCATTGTTTGAGGGCGTCACTTCGAAAATTCGATCAATATATGCCCAAAAAGCGTCGTTACCTCCAAGCGCGGCAGCGCATTCTGTTGCTTCAGCCTCCGCTACGGCCTTTGAATGAATACTGGTAAGCGGGAGGTGACGATACACCCATGAAACTTGTCCATCGTAACTATCTACTATCTGCTGCATTGTTGCGTGAAACCTCTTGCAGAAAGGGCACTCTAAATCAGAAAATTCAACTATTATCACTGGCGCATCTATACTGCCACGAATATGATCATCCCCTGTCACCGGCTTTATATTTTCTATAGCGCCGCTAGGCGCGGCCGCTTGTCCCCGATCAGCCGCGGGCGTCGAAGGGATCGAACCACTTGAATAAATAACTGCTCCCGCAATAATCACTCCCGCGACCATAATAGCGCCCGGTATCATCATATTAAAATTTTCGTTTTTGTTTTCTTTTTCCTCTTCCATGATTTTAGATTCTTTATTTTAATATTAGTTTTATCGGAGTTGGCGTAAGGAAATCTACTGAATACTTTATCTCCCCGTCGCCTTTTGTGACCTTGACGGTGAATTTTTCCTTGTAATTGGTATCGTCAAACAAAATACTAAACTCTGCGCGCCCAGTATTATTAGTATATGCCTCCGAAAGCAATTTGTCATCCCTATCAAAGACCTCAACCTTCGCCGCGCTCACAAACATGGGCTCGGGATCAAGACCAAGAACGTCCAAAAAAAACTCTCGCGAAACCCTCGAATCATCCCAGATTAACGGCTGAAAATCCTCATGGTCAAATCCCTGCGCAAACCACGATCCGCGCCATGTGAAATCATTATTACCGATAATCGCACCCGCGTTTTTCCATATCGTATTTTCAAAATCTATAACGCCTCGAAAATCACGCGGGTCAAACCTGTTCATTTCGGAATTTTTCAAAGCAAGCTCCGCGTCGTCGTATATGGAAAACCAAAGTCCCTTGGAATTTGTAAATGTCCCCCTTCCCCCGTGCATAAAAAATCCCCATTGAGAAGTTACTTTAGAGTTTATAAGTCTGATATTCCCATAAGAAAAATCCTGCGCCGCGCCAAGCTTCAGCCCGTCAAAGCCGATATTCTCATCCGTGCTCACCAGAACAAATTTATTCAATTCCGAATCGGAAATCTTAAGCTCTCGGATACCGGACGGAGCAAAGATAGAAAGTCCCCGCTCGCCCCCGCCCTCGTAGTAATCTCCCAGAATCTTTGTATTTTCTAAAACTACATTAAAATCAACATTTCTTAAGTTGAAATCCTTTTTCATATTAAATTCATCAAACTCTCCCGCTTCAAAATCTCTTATATCTACCCTAGCATCCCGGGGAAATTCTACGGCTAATCCGCCTATTGTGGAGTTTGTAATATTTGCCTGCGCGGCATCCCGCACTTGCACGCCGCCTCCGCGGAAATCCGGAAGATAAAACGCCCATGTGGAATTGTTCATCTCAATTTCCGCGCTCTCACTTGCTATCAGCATATGAATGCCTTGAGAATCATTAAATACAAATCTCCCTTCGCCCGAAAGATTTACGTAAAGACTGCGGGGATCATCGGAATGGGGCTTCAGCGTAGAACTTTCAAATACAATCTCCCCCTTATCGCGCACAAATATGCTTCCTTGCGGACTCATTTCGACAACAGAATTTTCAAAAATGAGCTTGCCGTTACCATTGACGATTATATCCCCTTTTTGAAAAAAATCAGTATCTTTTATTATCCGAACTTCTTCCGCGCCGATAACAATAACCTCTCGGGAGCTTTCCCGCCTCTCCGTATCGCGCTTTCCCCACTGCCCAAGCGGCACAAATCCCCGCTGCACCAAGGTCTCTTCGCCAAATATCTTACTTCTGTTTGCGGTTAAATCTATAACCTTACGCGTACCAAAAAAAGCTCCGACAGCAAGGGAGCCAATCAACGCTATTATGAGGACACGCTTCAATATCATAAATATGTTATACGGCTAGTGTTCGCCCAATGTCAAATAATTGTACGCATCCAATGCCGCCTTGACGGCATCTCCGGCGGAGATATTATTTTGCTTGAATGGATCGTCGGTGACGTCGCCGGCCGCCCAGATACCAAGTTGCGAGGTGCGTGCATTTTTAGAATCAATAAGAATTTCTCCGTATTTGTTCGTCTCCACAAGATCCTTGACCATATCCGAATTCGGCACAGAGCCGATTTCCACAAACACGCCCCCGACATCAAGCCGTTTCTCTTCCGCGGTTTTTATGTCTTTATATTTTAAACCCGTAACAAATTTATCCCCCAAGATCTCCAGAGTTTCCGCGTTAAAAATAATCTCCTTTATTTTATCGGACGACTTTACTTTTTCCTGTGTTACAGGGTCGCCTTTTAAGCCGTTCGAATGCTCCAATAACCAGATATTCTTCGCGTAAGGCACAAGATCAAGCACCGCCTCAAGACCGGCATTCCCCCCGCCGACCACAACGACATCCTTGTCTTTGAACATCGGGGCATCGCATGTACTGCAGTAGGCAACTCCCATGCCGTCAAACTCTTTTTCTCCGGGAACACCGAGTTTTTTCCGATGCGCGCCGGAACCCACAAAAACAGTTTTTGTATCATAAGCATTCCCCTTCTCTGTTGAAACCTTGAAATGCTCGTCTATTTTTTCTACTTTCGCCACCCTATCCGGTACGACAATTTCTATATCTTCCTGCGCGCGAACATGCTCCTCGAGCATCTTTGCAAATTCAATCCCCGACACATTTTTTGTGCCGATCCAGTTTTCAATGCCGGCGGACACAACAGACTGCCCGCCCCATTCCTCGGTTATCAAAATCGTCTTTAGTTTTTTCCTTGCGGCGTAGACCCCCGCGGCCACAGCCGCCGGCCCACCGCCGATAATTAAAAAGTCATGCATAATTAAAACCTTACCATATATAATAGCCTCCTTCACTGATCTATGTCATTGTTAAAACGGTCTATTTATAAAAATTGAGAGTAGCCCTCCCAGCACCGCGCCGTAGAGGAGATGGAGCACAAGCGCCGTAAGCCAGCGGTAGCCGCTGATTTTTAGGCCAAAGAAGCCGCCGCCAGTGAGGGGCTTTACGACTATCATAAAGAAAAGCCACGGTACAACGCCAAACATAAGGCCGGAGACGACTGTAAATTCTACAAAGAAAAATTGCCGATTGACAATCAAGCCGAATAGAAGCCCCCACAAAGCGCCCGTTGTAAGGTGCATATACCTGCCCACAACTCGCGTGGTTTTTTCGGATTTCCCTCGGGCAAAAAGCTTACCCAAAAGCAAGGGCACGTCGGGAAAATGCGGAATATATCTACGAGCGAGCCACCTGCCCCAGCTTACCGCAAAGGCGCCGAGGACACCGGCTATGAGATAAAAAATAAAATCAGGCAAACCAAGCATATTAAAGGTTAATCTCTTCTCCTTCCTTCATTATACCACGGCCCTTTGATTTTGGCACAATATCCCCCAGAGTTGAACGCAAACTTTCAAGGTCAACCTCCTTTCTGGACGAAACTGCCGAGGAAGCCAAATTTGACTTGACGGGAGAAGGCCCTGCAGCCGCACGGGCAGGCCCGCCTGCCTCGCCCGCTTCGCGATCTTGCGGGCGGGCAGGAAGCTTGTTCAGGGAAATTTCGTCCGGCTTAGCCTGTCCCTGACTGGGCTGAGCCTGATCATTCCCTGGCTTCCCTGCAGCAGTCGAGCTTGATTCGGCCGCAGTCGAGCTGAGCTCGACCGGCTTTTCCGCGGCTTGAGCCTTTCTTTTTTCAAAACATTCCCTACAATACACCGGCCTATTAGGATCGGGCTTAAACGGCAATTTTATGCTGCGCTTGCACTCCGAGCATTCCGCGTCATGCATCTCCCGCGCGGCCTGCCCGCCCGCTTGGCGGGGCTGCTCTTTCGGGAGAAATTTACGGTCCACAGATGCGGTCTCGTGCATGCTTTCTTCCTTTTCACCTTCCGAAGCGAGACTCCACTTCAAAATTTTCTCCTCAACCACGGATCGCTCCTTGCCGTATCTTTCGCGGGATACTTTTATCACCTCATCTTTATGGGATTCCTCGGGCTGAGCAAACGGCGGCAAAGTATGGGCGGAAAAAGCATTTGAGGCGATACCATCTATCATTAACTTTATTGCTATATTGTATTTTCCCAAATTCACCAAGTCCGATTGCATAAAAGCAGGCAAATATTCATTTTCCATAAACTCCGCGTCCGCAGCTCCCACCCTAAACGATACAAGCGTGCCCGCATTGCCAAAAACAGCGTCGCGCACCAACTCATCCATCTGTGCTATATATTGATGCGCCAAAATAAGAGCGAGGCGGTATTTGCGTGCCTCGGACAAAATACCGGCGAATGACGGTGTCGCAAAGGTCTGAAACTCATCGATATACATGAAGAAATCATTGCGCGTCTCCTCGGGTATATCAACCCTGCTCATTGTGGCAATTTGAAGTTTTGTGATGAGCATTGTGCCAAGAAGAGCTGTATTGTCTTCTCCGATGCGCCCCTTGGAGAGATTCACTATGAAAATCTTTTTGTTATCCATTATCTCCCTCATGTTAAACGTACTCTTTGTCTGCCCTATTATATTTCTAATAAGAGGATTTGAAATAAATTGCCCTATTTTATTCTGTATAGCTCCGGTGGCTTCCTCTCTATATCGTTCAGGGTACTTTGCGAATTCATTTATCCAGTATGACTTCACGGCCGGATCTTTTACGTTATCCACGACTTTTTTTCTAAAATCCTTATCCGCAAGCATCCTATTCGCACCCATTATCGTAGAATCTGGATATTCAAGAAGCGCAAGAAGCGCATTGTTTAAAATATATTCCATGCGCGCGGACCAGACGTCTACCCATATTTTTTTAAACGCCGCCATGAGGCCCGAGGCAACAAAATATCGTTGCTCCGCTCCTATGGTTTCCATAATATTGAAGCCAATCGGCATTTCCGTATCCGCGGGATTAAAATAAACCACGTCATTTACGCGGCTTTTGGGAACAAAGTCAAGTACGGCTTCGGCAAATTCTCCGTGGGGATCTATTATCCCCACGCCGCGCCCTTCGATCACATCCTGTATGGCCATGTTCTGGAGCATTTGCGTCTTTCCCATGCCGGTCTTCCCTATTACATACATATGCCGGCGCCGGTCGTCCAGCTTAATGCCAAATTTTTGCTGTTGCCCTCGCGCTGTTGCTAGTGCGAAAAAATTTATGTCCATATCGATACTAATCTACTAATAACATCTCAACAGCGATCCTAATCTACGAATAGCATCCGAATGATCCTAATATTCGGATAATTCGGATGTGCATTCGGAACATTCGGATCGCTTTTACTCTATTGGTAGCCCCATGGGCGCGGGCGCCTTTCTTGACTCGACTCTGGGCATTACAGGTGCTTTTACGATCTGTCCGGGGAAATGAAACATCGTCGCAATTTCCTCAACGTTCAGCATGGACATAGGCGTTATGTCTCCCGGCAGAGGAAGGCGGAGCTTATAGCGCCACACAATGCGCATCTTTCGAAAATGACCCCTTACTTTTCTGAAATATATAAACGATCTCTTGGGAAGGGTCTTTGAGTTCGGCTTGATTGAGTTTAGGTTATACATGTTAAACTGCCTGAGAAATCCAAAAATAGCGCCTACATATGTCTTGCTAAACACATCCTTTCTTCCTATATACACAAACCGCATCAAGGTATTGAAGAAAACCTTTGAAGTTTTCTCGTCTATGCGCTTCAAAACCTCGCGCTGGCCGGGCGTAAGGCGAAATTCCGGCGCGTCCCACACATTTTCCTTTTTCTCTTCTTCGGTACCTCCGGTCAACTGCTCGATTAATGACCCCGCAGTTGTTGCGGCTAAACCTTTCCTTTCCTCAGCTTCAGTTTTCCTGCCAAGCAATTTCGCGATAACCTTTTCCCCTTCTTTTCTAAGCTTCTCAAGGTCCTCATCCGGCTGTATTATAAACTGAATCCATATATGCTCCCCGGGCCTTAGGGTATTTAGAATCTCGGCAATTGAGGCAATGGGGTCCAGGCGCCTCTCCTCTACCATCTCCTCAAAATCCTCGTATGTACGCAGGGGATACGCACCCTCTCTAGTAAGCGTAAGATCAGTACCCCATACATCCCAATCCTTATTCGGCATATTTGGCGGAATTTGCTCCGTATAATCCTCCACTTCCAGAATTTCAGCGTCGGGATATTGAGAATAAACCTGCGATTCAACAAAACTCTTTAGCTTGCTCTCGGTGTGAATATAAAAATGTATATCTCCCCCGCTACCCGCGATCTCCAGGCTCAACATTGGAAGAAATTCTCCCTTTATCCAGATATCTCTGAATTTTAGCTCGTCCCACACCCCATGGAGGCCAACAAGCACATACTCCATTGCCTTGGGGGTCTTAAGGACTTCTTGGGGAAGTCTTATCTCAAGTAAAGTAAATTTTAAACTGTCATGATAAGCAACCTCACGCCAGTATAGCCAGCTAGTTCTAAAGATAGAAAAAAGAATGAGTGGAGTAACAAACCACCACGTAGCTTTAATAAAAAATAACGCGAAAGAGAAAACCTCCATGAGAGCGATACCAATCTACGAATAACATCCGAATGATCCTAATATTCGGATCGCATTACATTAAGCAAGGAAATATTTGCCGTCTTCAAGCTTCTTAAAATAATTTCTATTCTGCAGATTTAGAAAAATAGTATTAGGTTTCACAAATCTGCGTTCTGATATCAATTGCAAAACATCCTCTTTAAGCATGGGCCTGCCCGCATCCTTTAATATCTGCACCAAAACATCTTTCACAGTACCCGGCTCATATCCCCATTCGGACAGCGCGTAAAGGCCTCGTCCTATCAGTACAAAACGCGGATCTTTTATTAGTTCGTTATGGACGGTTTGAGGATGGGTTTGACGAACATTATTTGCCTCATCTGCGGCTGAAACAAAATACTTGTCAATAAACTGGCTTATCTCCTTAAAGTGAAGCGGACGCTTTTCGGACTCGAATACAAGATGGGCTTTGTCCCTCACGCCCCTCGGGGAAATACGAGACCACTCGGCAAGGCCATACGCGCTAAATGGACCCTGCTTTATACGTCTGCTTAATGCCAATATGTTTTCTGGAGAAACACTGATGAATTTATTAAAATTTTGCGACTCGTCCTTTACGAGCGATTTAAGGCTGGAAAAACGCAAGGGATCAGCACTTACTTCAAGGACCTTGTGAATCTTTACCACAAGAGCATCCGCGTCCTTGAGAAATCCGGCATCCAGAGCGTGGCGTGCATGCATATCGTCGCTCTCCTTGCCAAAAACAAGCCCCGGCATAAGCCGCAGTACAAAAGCGAGATAAGCCCGGTCGTCCTGACTTGCAAGCGCTTCAAAAACATCGGATTCTTTTGCAACTCCGCCTTTTTTATTTATGTAGGCCTCAATTTTGCCAAACGCGGGCGCAAGAAGGGAAATCCTCTCTTCGCTCGCCATGATCTTCTTTAGGCCGTACTCCTGAATCTGCCTTACCCGCTCCCTGGTAATTTTATGACTCTTGCCTATTGATTCAAGAGTTTCTGTCTCATCCCTGTCAATGCCAAATCTCCGCTCAAGCACCTCGCGGTTTTTGTCGGAAATTGAGGAAAGCAATTTGGAAACCGAGTTCCTTATATTAAGTTTTTGCGAACGTCCTGCCATAACAATATGTTTATATAATATCACATAGACGGTGTATATGTCAAGCCAAAAGCCCTTATCTATTCTTTAATTTTATCACAGACCAGGAGAAAAGTAAAGGACTCGCCAAAAAGAGCGAGGAGTATGTACCGCTAACCACTCCGATTATCAATATCAAAACAAAATATTTTATAGTAAACCCTCCAAAAAAGAAAATTGCCATCAGCACAAACAATGTCGTAAGCGACGTATTGAGAGACCGCACATAGGTTTGCTTAACACTCTTATCAATGACATCGGCGAAATTAAATATACTGCCTTGGCGAAGTACATTTTCCCGGATTCTATCGAATATTACTATCGTGTCGTTCACAGAGTATCCAAGAATAGTAAGGAGTGCCGCGACAAACGGAACTCCCACTTCTATATTCAAAAAATATCCGACAACCGAAAATATACCTACCGTTATAAGCACATCGTGAAAAAGCGTGATGAGCGCTACCACTCCATACTTCCATGACTTTAGGGGAAATGACACTCCCCTGAAAGCCCAGGCCACATATACAAGGATCATTATAAAAACAAGCGAAATCGCCCAAATTGATTTGCGCTTTGTTTCCTCCCCTATAACAGGGCCTATTGATTGAAATCCTCGCTCGTCAAACTCACCCAATGACTTGAGCTTTTCGGAAACATCCGCATGGGCCGTTTCCTCAACGTTTTTAAATCTAAGGATTAATCCGGCATCCCCGATGTCTTGTATGATTATTTCTCCCAAATCAGTCTCGCCAAGCGCGGAGCGGACCTCTTCGTGGCTTGGCCTGCCATCGCGAAACTCAATATCCATAATACTTCCGCCGGTAAAATCAATTCCGAAATTCAAACCAAAACTGGCGAGCGAAATAACGCTTGCGATTACAAGAACTAAAGATAATGTGTAATAAATTTTTCGATGTTTCAGCATAATTAAATATTATCTAACCCATATTCCCCTCTTCTTGCCCAACCTGCTTTCTCCGACAAGGCGCATTAAATATTTCGTCACTATCATTGCAGAAAACATACTGACAGCAACACCTATTCCCAAAGTCAACGCAAATCCTTTTATAAAGCTCGTAGAGAACCAAAAAAGTATCAGGCAGGTGATGAGGGTCGACATATTTCCATCGCGGATTGAAGTCCATGCCCTTGAATATGCGCGGTTTAATACGAAAAGAAAATCTTTGGGCTCACCGTCTTTGTCCCCCGCCATCTCCTCCCTTAGCCTTTCAAACACAAGAACATTCGCGTCTACCGCCATACCTAAAGAGAGAATAAGCCCGGCGATCCCGGGGAGTGTCAGGGTTATCGGAATAATTTTGAAAATAGCAAGAAGCAAAACAAGGTATACCGCAAGCGCCATCACTCCCAGAATCCCGGACATTTTATAGAGAACTATCATAAAAAGGACGACTGCTATAAGCCCGATAATAGCGGCGTCTAAGCTCTTCTTAACGGACTCCTCTCCCAAGGACGCGCCTATGAACTGCTCCGAAATTAGATTTATGGGAACCGGCAATGCTCCGGCATTCAGGTTTCTTGTAAGAATCTTCGCGCCCTCAACATCAAAACCCGAAATCTGCGCGTTGCCGCCCGATATTTCCTGCTGTACGGTGGGATAGTTTATCAGGATGCCGTCAAGGTAGATTGCAAGCGGCTTTCCCACATTCCGGCCGGTGACCTCTTTAAAAATTTCAGCGCCGTCATCGTCCAGATTCAGGCCAACAACCGGCACGTTGGTATTAGGGTCAAACTCAAGCGATGCATCCTCCAAATACTGCCCCGTAAGCTGCGGAGATATTGATTGGAAGCATGGATCTTCTCCCTCGGATCGGGTTACGGCCAGTATTATACCGGGGCTTATATTCGCGCAATAACCCTTAAGCTGCTCGTCGGATATCTGTGTTTTCACATCAACCGGATCGCCTGATTCTGTCTCAACCTGTATGTTTTGTTTTTCAAAAAACCCTCGAAGTATTTTTACCTGCTTATCTACGGGACGCAGCTCCTTAAATTCAAGATACGGAGTCTGTCCAATAATTTCTTTCGCCTTATCGAAATCTCTTATGCCGGCAAGCTCCACAACGAGCCGGTAGTTTCCACCCGATTCCTGCACAAGAACCTGCGGCTCACGCACGCCAAAAAGATTCACCCGCCGCTCAATGACATCCCGCAATCCATTCATGGACTCGCCGTAATCTCCGGGATCAACCTGAGACAAATCCGCCTCATATATAAGATGAAGCCCTCCCTGAAGATCCAAGCCCTGTGAAAAAGGAATACTTATAAAATTAGGCACATTGAGGATATCATCCGCGTATTTTAGCACATACCATTTATCGAGTTTACGTACGCTTTCGGGCATGTCTATCGCGTCAAGTTTTGGATTTACCCAGCCGGCAAAATTATTCCAATATCCGGGATAGTCAAGATTCGCCGCCAAAAAAGCAAACAAAAAAACAGCAAGGATTACTGTTCTATATCGCCTGCGGCTTTGTCTGGGCCAGACAAAATATCTAATCCCTTCAATAATCTTCTTGGGTATAAAAATCAAAAATCGCCCGCCGGAATTTATGAAATTCGAAAATGATTCTGTCACTCCCAAAAATCTTTTCATAAGATACAGCGTATCGCGGAACTGCTGCAAAGTCAATGGAAAATATTAAAAAATCGGCCCGATTCAAATCGGGCCGATCACGAATAAAAACCTAGCCGTCGTTGTATTCCCCCACAAACTCCACTTGAGGTTCGTCTCCCTCGCGATGCTCGACTTTCCCAATAGGAAGAGCATTATGATCAATAAGGTGATAGGTGGCAAAGGACACAATAGATGCGACCATTATCCCTTGATTAAACGTCCTGTCCATCTCCGAATCCGAAACCTTCCCTATCTCCTGCATGAGCCGAAAGATAGGAGGTCGCTTCCAGGCACCTCGATTAATGACAACCTTGAGGTCTTCGGGAAGGACACGAGAAATATTCCCAGCCATTCCTCCGCCGGTGATGTGAGCGTGACCGGCAAATTTAACAGCACCCTTAATTCGGCTGTCTTCAATATTTTTAACCCATATGGGCGTAGGCCCAAGCAAGGCCTCTGTCAGAGTACTCCCTAGTTCAGGCCAATACCGCTCGAGACGCCGCCTAACTTTCTTCGGGGAATCTTTGAGGGCAAACACTTTCCGTGCTAAGGAAAAGCCATTGGCACCGGGATAATCAGAGGGCCACCCGTATACTAAGTCCCAAGGACTGACCGGAACAAATGCAAGTTCTTCGCTCGGAAATCCGATCATCATAACATCCAGATTAAAACGCCATGGATACCTATATGTCCCCGGCTCTTCGGCGGTTTCTCCTCCAATGAGACGGCATCCCGCCTTGAGGCATCCGTCTATCACGCCGTCAATTACCTTTATATGACGTTCGGGGTCAAGCTTTTCCACGCTCAAGTGATCAAGCGCGAATGCGGGCATATTTCCGGCATAATATGTGTCGCACGCCATTGCTACGGCATCCCGGCCTGCTACTTCCAACATATCCGTAAGGGAAAGTAAGTGTAGTTTGGTGCCGACTCCGTCAACCGAGGCCTTAATCAGTTTAGCACCCTCCGGGATTGGGCCGCCGCCGGCAAACCCGCCGATCTCTTTTGCCGAATCCTGGCCCCACGCCCGAGCTATCCTTTCTTTAATCATCCGAGCAAAAAGCTCTCCGGCGTCAATGTCCACTCCTGCTGATTTGTAGGCCTCGCTCATGTCGCGCTCCTCAAAAATCTATTCGTCCCAGATAGGCACTGCATTTTCGGGTGGGTCGCCGAGAGTGTCCTCGTCGCCACGGGAAGGCCAACGCAGGTTTTTTTCAAAATCGTAGATTTCCATTGTGAAACCCTCATCAAACTCATGCAAACTTACCGACCATTTGCCAAGCTCCGCATTACTTACTGCGTGGATTGAATATGGCTCTTCAACAAACTCGCTGTGATTTCGCAAGGAAACATAATATTTTTCAATAGAATTGACACGCCGCCGTCCTGCCCCATCAATATCTATGCTGAAAACATCCTGTCGTAGCATTCCGTACAATACTCGCACTTTTGCTTTGGAACCAGCGTGGCTATGCGGCTTCGTGCCTTTGAGCGCTCTTCCGACAAAACTAGCAGCCCAGAAAATCATAACCACTTTCTTGCCCTTGTGCTCGGATATTGGAATTTTGTAATAAGGCCGCTGCTCGTCTTCGGGGATGCTCTGAAACTTTTCTATCCAAGGACGAATACACACAGCATTCATTAAGTCGGGGCCCAACCCTTCAATTTTCTTCACGACATCCTTGAAACTATCCATATCTCCTCCTCCTTTCGCCTAATCTTTCGGGCAAAGTCCTTTAAGCGGACCATCCTTGCATGGAATGGGTTTTTTAGCGGCGTGGACTCCCCTGCCATATTCTATCAAAAGATAGGTCAATTTAAACCAATCTTTTTTATCAAAGAGCCTCATGAGGTCTTGCTCAATTTTTACAGGATTTTGCTCTGTTGTCAATCCAAGGTGGCGGGATACGCGGCGCACATGAGTATCAACCGCAATTCCCTCAACTATCCCATACGCGTTGCCTAGCACAATATTCGCGGTCTTACGCGCGACTCCCGGAAGCTCTACCAACTCTTGCATAGTTTTTGGCAATTTGCCGTTAAACTTGTCCCTTATCATATATGCTGCGGCTATAATATTTTTTGCTTTATTGTGATAAAAGCCGGTAGAACGAATTTCCTGCTCAAATGTTTTAGGATTCGCTTTTGCGAAGTCATCTACTATTTTATATTTTCTAAAAAGTTTCTCGGTAACTTCATTCACTTTCTTATCAGTACATTGCGCCGACAAAATCACAGCAACAAGAAGCTGTACATTATTTTCATAATTTAAAACAATCTTAGCATTGGGATATGCTTTCTTGAGCCGCGCCAAAATTTTCCCTGCGCGCTTCTTTTTTTGTATGAGTGATTCCGGCATATACCCACTTTTATTTTGATTAATTTTAACTATTTATTGGCAGTGATGCTTTGCAAAATGCCCAGCATCAAAAACAAAGAGATTAGACTGCTCCCTCCGTAGCTGACAAAAGGAAGCGGTATTCCTGTAATGGGCAATAGCCCCAAAGTCATGCCTATATTGATAAGGATTTGTGAAATTAGCATAACAGAAAATCCGGCGGCTACAAGGCGTGCAAAATTATTCACCGAGTACTTTGAAATATTCATAACCCTCCTTATAAAAAATACAAAACACAGAAGAAGCATGACACCTCCAACCAACCCCATCTCTTCTACAATCGCGGCATATATAAAATCCGTCTGCGCCTCCGGTAAAAATCCGAGCTGGGTTTGGGTGCCCTCGCCTATGCCCTTGCCCCATACGCCGCCCGAACCTATGGCGATAACCGATTGCAGTACATTGTATCCAGATCCCCTAGGATCCGATTGGGGATTTACGAAAGAAATAAGCCGGTCCTTTTGGTAATCCTGGAAAGCAAACAACCATGCGGCGGATAAAACTATGGCGCCGATCACAGCTAAGGCAGCAATATGCTTTATCCTGATGCCTGCCATAACCATTACGCCAAACCATATACTAATAAGTATGAGCACCGAACCGATATCTGGCTGCATGAACACCAATCCCGCCGCTAAAAAAACATATATGCCGGATACTATGATATGCCGTACGCGATACATTTCGATATGACGCATAGAAAAGTACTTGGCAAGAAGAAGTATGAGAACAATTTTTGCAAGCTCTACAGGTTC
>CAJXHR010000003.1 GCA_913054525.1 uncultured bacterium
TATTTTTTTCCGCCCTAGGCGGATCCGCCTAGGGCGGAAAAAATTTTTGCCAACTCCGCTGTAATTTGCTTGAAATCCTTACTAAGAATCTCCGACGTCGGCATTATAAAAGTTTCCGTGCCTGCCTTGGGCGCGACTCCTAATTTCAGAATCGCCGCTCTCAGCTGTCTCTTTATCCTGTTGCGTTCTGTGGCCTTTTTGGAAATCTTCTGCCCTACGACAAAATGAAATTTTTCGCGTCCTTTGGCCGCTATAGTCCTCAACGAAATAAACTCTCCTCTTATAAACATCTTTGACATATGCGCTACACGGTCAGTTTTTTCCTGCCCTTTCTTCTTCTTTTCGTCAAAACTCTCCTGCCCGTCTTTGTTTTTGCCCTCTCTAAAAACCCGTGGGTCCTGCTGCGTTTTCTTTTTTTAGGCTGATATGTAATAGACATATAACCAATACTATCACAACCCCGGCTCTTTATCAATTATTTATACCTATTTATATCTGCCCACAAACTATCCACAATCTTTCAACACGTTTTCCATTTTTATGGACTCTTTTCAAATATACATACTCTCATGTTATACTGATGGGTGATCATTCATAACAACAGCTCTTAACCCCGGCACATGATCGGGGTCCCGATGCAAAAAGTCGGGGCTTATTAATTTTTAGCTTCTTGGGAACGTCTTCAAGCTAAGGATTAAGAGCTACAAGCTACATCGGGTGAATAAAGACGAATTATGGCAATCCGCGCTTGCGGAAATTGAACTAGATACAAATATATCCAAAGCCAATTTTGTTACATGGTTTCGCAACACCTCTATATCCGCTCAAAAGGATGGGGGAGTTGTTATTGGCGTACCCAATGCCTTTTCCAAGGAGTGGCTGGAGAATAAATTCAACAAACTTATTCTAAGGACACTCCGAGGCATCTCGCCAGACATTAAGGAAATTTCTTTTATTATAGAATCCAAAAAACAGACTGCCGCAAAAGTCCAGCGTCAGCAACGAAAATCCGTAATGCCCCCGTCATTTAGTGATCAGCTAAGCTTTGAGCAATTCAGTGTAGATAAAGAAACAAACCTCAACCCTAAATATAAATTTGAGAATTACATAGTAGGCGCTTCAAACGAACTTGCGCACGCTGCTTCGCTTTCTGTCGCCCAGAACCCCGGTAAAGAATACAACCCGCTCTTTATTTATGGAGGGGTTGGCCTTGGCAAGACCCACCTACTCCAATCCATCGGTAATGCCCTAAAAGAAAAGCATAAAAATACTCAAGTCCAGTATCTCACCTGTGAAAAATTCACAAATGAATTTATTAGCGCTGTTCAGGGCCAAAAAATAAAGGACTTCCGGGAAAAATACCGCAAAATAGATCTTCTTATAATGGACGATGTCCAGTTTATTGCCCATAAAGAGCGCACTCAAGAAGAGTTATTCCATACCTTTAACGCGCTTTATGAAGATAATAAACAAATTGTCCTAAGCTCAGATAAAGCGCCTCATTTAATCGATTCCCTTGAAGAGCGCCTAAGGTCGCGGTTTCAGGGAGGGATGACAGCGGATATAGGACACCCGGATTTTGAAATGCGTGTGACTATTCTACGGGCTAAAATAAAAGAAAGGAATACAGAATTATCGGATGAGGTCATTCAATATATAGCAGACCACACACAAAGCAATATAAGGGAGCTGGAAGGCACGCTAAGCGTGCTCCTTGCCTCGTCTAAAATGGCCGGATTAGAGCTTACTCTAGAAAAAACCAAAAAATATCTTGCCCAGTCCATAAGACGCCCGAGGAGGATTATAAGCTTGAAAAAAATACTAAAAGTGGTGGCTGATTTCTATGATGTCACGGAAAAGGAAATTTTAAGCCAAAACAGGAAGCGAGATATCGCTCATCCAAGGCAAGTTGTCATGTATCTAATGAGAGAGGACTTAAAATATTCATATCCCTTAATAGGATCAAAACTAGGAGGACGAGATCACACAACCGTAATTCATGCCTGCTCTAAGATATCCCGGGAATTGAAAGATAATAACGAACAACTTCAAGAGGAAGTGTCCTTCTTAAAACAGGAAATTTATAACGCTTAAGGGTTGGTTATAATATGTGGAAAAGTATGTTTAAACTTGGAATATAAAAGGTGCATAAAAGCACATGTTCAAGCATCCCCGTATTTCACCCCATACAATCCACAGATATACCTCATTCCAATCCACACTATTCCCACACTATTCCCACAAAAAAACACCTTGAATTCCGTAATCAGTTACTGTAGATTGGTAACATACCCACAGAAATTAGCACCCCTTATTATATAGTAAAGATTAAATATATATATTATAAATAATACTATAATGAAATTCACCTGCACACAACAAAATTTCCTACAGGGGCTTAACATAGCAGAGAAGATTATTGGTAAAAACTTCGTATTGCCCATACTTCAAAATATTTTAATAACTTGTAAACAAAATAAAGGATATATAAAACTTTCTTCAACTGATTTAGAAATGGGGGTTGAGGTAATTATTCCTGCGAGAATAGAAGAAGAGGGGGGCGTGACTGTACCGGCTAAATTAATCAGTAGTTTTGTGAGAAGTCTTCCGGATGAAAAAATAAATTTTTCCGAGAAGAATAAAAAAGTACTTATCCAATGCAGGAACTATAAGTCCAATATAAAGGGGCAAGACGCAAGGGAATTCCCCATCATACCCCACAATCAGGATACCGATACGTTTTCCATGAATTCTCGTGATTTTATTTCCGGTATAGCCCCTGTTATTGGTTCGGCGTCTTTATTGGATATAAAGCCGGAAATTTCGGGGGTTTTTGTTCAATTTAGGGAGGATGATGTATGCTTCGTGGCAACGGACAGTTTTAGATTAGCCGAAAAAAGAATAAAAAATAATGGAAAAAGTACCTATTTAAAGAAGATTATCATACCCAAGCGTGCATGCGATGTACTTATGAGGGTATTTCAGGACACGAATGACACTATCAATATTCAGGCGAGTAATAATCAAATAACTATAAAAAACTCCCCGGAAGGCGGATTGTCCCCCAAAATCAAATTCGTGAGTAAGATAATAGACGGAGAATATCCGAATTACGAACAAATTATCCCAACCAGCTTTAAGATATTAGTGAAAGTGCCAAAAGAGGAGCTCATCCGCCACATCAAAACAGCGGGGATTTTTTCAAATAAAATACATGAAGTATCCCTGCGAGTGAACGCAAAAGACCAAGTGCTTGAAATTTCATCTCAAGATGCGGAGTACGGAGATCACTATTCGACCATACCCTGTGAAATACAAGGCGATGATGAGAAAACAATACTCAACTTTCAATACTTATTGGATGGCATACATAATTTAAGCTCTGATGATATTTTATTAAAGATGAATAAATCGGTTATGCCAATACTGATTTCATCTTCAAAAAATGACGGATTTAAATATATAGTAATGCCTATTAAGATATAATATATTCAACAAGGTCAATATAAATATGTTTATAGATATAAGGCCATCTATATTTAAATTTTCAAAGAAACCCGAGATTGCAGCGGGGCTCCACGAGCAGACATTGATAAAGGATTGGCAGGATATAGTGGGGTCTATAAAAAAAAGCGCCAGGGATAAGTCCGAGGCGCTTTATGTTAATGATATGGGGGAGCTTGTTGTGAGGGTTAGGGATCATCTATGGCTTCAGGAGTTTGCTTTTTTTAAAAACGAAATAGAGGTGGAGATCAGTAAAAATACTAAGATTAAATCAGTGCGGCTAATAACTTGAAGTCCCGGAGATTTTATAATGACAACGGAGCTGTAGAAGTTGATGTCCCCCAGGGGGGAACGTCAACGTCGTCTTTTGGGGGGAATAAATAAGGCGCAAAATCTTCAGCTTCCTCATATTCGTCTATCCATTTTTGTATGGCCTCTTCCCATGAATAAAACTGTGAATCGCTTGATGGGTCGGAGGGATTGGGCCCCTGTGGGTCGTCTTTCGAGATAAAGTATAACAAAGAGTGGGGCTCATAGAAAATCTTTTCCTCTATCATACTTATGGGAGTATCTTCTGTGGCGGGCTTTCCGGATATTGCATCCACTTCCAATATTATGGGAGTGCCCAAGGACCCCGTAAGTATAGGTTTAGTTGTGTTTATTGGTCTTGGGGAAGTGAAGTTTTTGGGGGTTAAATCCGTAATTTCGTATAATTTTTTCATAAAATGATACCAGATTGGCGCCGCCGCGGCAGCACCCGAGGCGCCCGGCATGGTGGAGGGGATATTATTTCCAACCCATACGCCGACAGCGATATCGGGAGTATATCCCAATGTCCAGGCATCGCGATACTCCTGTGTAGTGCCTGTTTTTGCGGCGGAGGGGATGTTCCCAAGATTGAGGTAGCTATTTTCTCCGAATAAGGGGGCGCGAAGGGAGTTGTCCGAGAGTATTGATGTTATGAGGCGTGCGACTTGAGGATCAAGCACTTCCCATGGTTCGTTTTTTGATTCATAAAGTATTTCTCCCTCTTTAGAGGTTATTTTAAGTATTGCCTCCGGCTCATTGTATACCCCCTCCTGTGAGAACACGCCGTACGCCGCTGTTTCTTCAAGGAGAGTTATTTCACCGCCTCCAAGTACCAGAGACAGGCCATAATGCGAAGGATCGTTTTTCAGACTTGTGATGCCGAGAGAGTGCGCGAGATTTATCGTATCTGCCAGGCCCGCGAGATACAGTATTTTTACAGCGGGGACGTTAATGGATTGGGCAAGCGCCTCTTTGAAAGTTACAGGGCCGCGAAATTTTTCATCGTAGTTTCCCGGGATGTATTCTTCAGCGCCCTGGACTCCGAAATTTGTCTCTACATCAAATACAATAGTATCGGGAGTATATCCCCTTTCAAAGGCCGCAGCATACGCGAATGGCTTAAACGATGAGCCGGGCTGCCTAAGGCGCGTAGTTACGTTCACATTCCCGTCATTTTCTTTATCGAAATAATCCCGCGACCCCACCATGGAAAGTATTTCTCCGGATTTGGGATCGAGCGCCACAAGGGCCGCGTTTTTGGCACGGAACCGCTTTTCGTTTTTTTCTGCCCATTCCAAAACGATTTTCTGCGCCTCCTGCTGAAGCTCCCAATTCAGGGACGTTATAATAGTAAGCCCGGAATTTTTGAGATATTCCTGTCCGTACGTTTGTTCCAGTTCTTTTATCACATACATCACGAAATGGGGCGCTTTTAGGCCTGTGGGGTCCTGGTGATAACTAAGCTTCTCCTCTTTCGCGCTATCAAGCTCATCTTGTGCGATGTATCCAAGGGAATGCATCCGCTCCAGTACATATTCGTGCCGTACCTTGAGTTTATCGGGATTGTTCCCGAAGGGGGAGTAATATGTAGGGGCTTTGGGCAGTGACGCGAGGAGCGCGGATTCTGATATCGTAAGCTCGCGCGCCTGCTTATTGAAAAACGTTAGCGCGGCCGCCTCTATTCCATAGGCGTTTGAGCCATAAGGCACGGCATTAAGATAAAAGTTCAAAATATCTTCCTTGCTGTACTTTACTTCCATCTCCAGGGCCAATATTAATTCCTTTACTTTGCGAGACAGCGTGCGCTCCGGGGAGAGATATATATTCTTAATGAGCTGCTGGGTTATCGTGGAGCCGCCCTGCTTCACTTTTGAACCCCTAAGGTTTGTGATTGTGGCGCGCGCTATGCCTTTAAAATCCAGGCCAAAATGATTGTAGAAGTTGTCATCTTCCGCTACGATTGTCGCCACTTTTACATACGAAGGGATCTCCTCAAAGGCAATTATGGTGCGTTTTTGCTCTCCATGTATGTCGTATAGCAGCACTTCGCCCGTACGGTCATATATTTTTGTTGACTCGGATATTTTTATTTCCGATATACTTGCCGGACTCGGCAGATCTTTAGCGTAGTAGGCGAAAATACCGCCAACAGCGACAACGCCAAAAACTCCGAGTATTACACCCATTTTGAATAAGAACTTTATTTTAGCTAACTTTGATTTTTTGCTATACATAGAGTAATATGTGATAGAGGATATATGAAAATACTATGACACAAAAAGGGAGACAAATCAATGAATTGTTGACCAGAGGGGTCGCGGAGGTAATCGATAGAGAACATCTCGAAAAAAGATTAAAGGCCGGCGATAAGCTTCGAGTTAAGCTGGGCATCGATCCGACTGCGCCTGATTTGCACCTGGGACACGCGGTAGTTTTGCGCAAACTAAGACAATTCCAGGAGGCCGGGCATAAGGCGGTTTTTATTGTCGGAGATTTTACAGCTAAGATCGGCGATCCATCAGGGCGCAGCGAACAGAGACCAATACTCACCAAGGGCGAAGTTGAAAAAAACATGGAAAGTTATATTAAAGAAGCCGGCAAAATTCTGGACATGAAAAAAGCGGAAGTAAGATATAACTCAGAGTGGTACGAAAATAAGAGCGCGAGTTTTGTAATGGAACTGACAAGCAAATTCACCATAGCAAGATCCTTGGAGCGCGATGATTTCCAGAAAAGGTTGAAAGAAGATCGTGATATAAGCATACTGGAGGTTTATTATCCTATCATACAAGGATACGACTCTGTAGAAGTTGGGGCTGATGTTGAGCTGGGCGGTACTGACCAAAAATTCAATTTGTTGATGGGAAGAAAGGTTCAAAGAAGGTATAGTTTGCCGGAACAAGACATAATGACAATGCCGCTACTGGAGGGTACTGACGGAGTTAGGAAAATGAGCAAGAGTCTCGGCAACTATATTGGCCTTTCCGAAGATCCCGGCGAAATGTTTGCGAAGATAATGTCCATACCGGATGATTTAATGGTAAAATACTTTATTTCGCTGACCGACATGGCCGAGAGTGAAATTGAGCAATTGCGCGAAGACAGATTAAAACCTAGCCTTGCTTCGCGTTCGCCTAAAAAATGGAAAGAAATACTATCTTCTGAAATTGTAAGAGTATATCATGGCGAGGGGGCGGCCAAAAGCGCGGAAGAAGAATTCGGCAGAGTTTTTGGCGGTCATGAGTCCCCAAGCGAGATAGGGGAGGTTGAGGTGGGGGATAAAAAGATAAATATTGTGGATTTACTCGTAAAAACACGACTTGCTTCGTCAAAAAGTGAGGCAAGGCGCCTGGTAGAGCAAGGAGGAGTGAAGGTAGATGGCAATATAGCCGAGGACCGAGAGGGGGATATTGCCGTAAAAGACGGCATGGTAGTCCAAGTAGGGAGGAGGAGGTTTATAAAATTAAAGATTAAAGATTGAAATTATTTTCTATCCCTTGGCTAAGAAATCCGGATTAAAGAATTTTCTTAGCCCCACAAACCAGACCCTCCTTAATTTGAACCGATTATGTGTTTTTAGCACAATTCGTCTTGCCCATGGGGCAAGATGTTTTTTATCCTTCGCAAGCACCCCGCGGAGAGTGAGTATTCTGCCTAGCCGTCTGTTTGGGCTGTAATGCGCCCGTTTCTGCAATACGCCATCTGTGAGTAAAAATTCGTCTTTGCGCTTCAAGTGCTTCATTGCGTATCCCGGTCTTATAAATTTTAGGTTGCCGTTTCGAAATCTATAGACGCCCGCTTTCACCCTTCCATTGCTCCGCATCCAGTGTCCTGTGAGGTTGTGGGGGAACATCTGCGCGCCCTTTTTGGGCTTGCGCATCAAGGAGTTTATTTTTTTTATGTCAATTTCGTAGTCGGCGTTCAGATACTCAAGGAGGTGAAAGGCAATGATTGGCGGCTCATTATTTTTCAGCTGAACCATCGCAAGTGTGGGAAACGAGCCGAGTAGACGGGGGTTCGACTCCGTAACGTAAAGTTTATTAGTAGATTCATCCAGTACAAAGTCCACTCCGAAAATACCCTTGTAGCCAAATTTTTGGAAGTATTTTCCTACTTTTTCTACTATATTATATGCTTGTTTTTCAACTTCGGGAGAAAATTGGGATGAGGACCAGTCATGCCCGCAAAAAAGGCCGGAACCCTTTTGGGGATTATAAAGCTCCGCGATGTCTATAAGCTGATATTGAAGGTTGGTAGAAAGTATGCCATGCCGCGTGACGCACCCCGTGATGCTGGGGGAAGGGCCGTTGATGTATTTGGCCACTATAACTTCTAAGTCCGAGATGTCTTCAGCGACTTCTTCCCCTTCTATTTCCTGTATGCGAAGTTTGCGTGCCGCCTTGTACCAGTCGTCCTGCGAGGTTATGAAAAAAGTCCCTTTCCCGCCGCCGCGCCGGGGATGCTGAAGTACAAAAGGCGTGCCGTACTTATTTTTCAGTTTGTAAAAATTAAGATTGTTGGCGGGCAGGACTTCGCCTGGAGGTGGGGAAGCGCCGATTTTTTCAAGGATTTTCCGGAATTTGATTTTATCTTCAAAAAGATTTTTTCCGAATTTGACTGCGGGGGCAACAAGCGTCCAGTCGTTTTCGCGGCATATTCGTTCCATCTTTGAAGAGGACTTATAGACAATGAGCGCGGGACTGGGGTCCGTGAAGCGCGACAAATATCCCTTTGTCCGCGGATGAGCGATGACAGTCGTTGAGTTCCTCGATTCTTTGATGTGCTGTGTCCCCATCCCCTTCTCAAGCGAGAACACTTCTATATCTTTTTCAATAAGCTTAGTATCTTTAGAGTAACGAAGAGCGAGAATCCGGTAATTCTCCACGACATCTTCTAGGCCAAGCCGGTCAAACGCGTAAACTCCCACTCCAAAGATGGGAGTTTTTACGTTATCGCGGAAATATTGCTTAAGGGAGGGAAGGTCAGTAATCATATTCCTTGCACTATAACATTTCTAGAGTTGTCGTGCTATTGATAAATGGGTTCATTCTTTAGTTTGGGCGGAGTCTGAATAATAGGCGCAGAATGAGTTGCCTATATTTTCAACGGAAGAGGCTAGGGTATCCGAGATTGCGCTATTGCCTGCCGAAATAGCTGCGTGAGTATAGGAGGTAAAATTAGAAGCAGCTTCGTCAATGGTTTCTGTAATTTTTTGCCGGTTTGACTCCTGTTTTTCAAATATAATATCGGATAAGTGGATGGTGGTAAAACCACCTGTAGCAAATGCAAGTAATCCTATGCCGGCAAGTGCGATAGCAAATCTCCGTTTGATGGTAGGGGAATCTATTTTGTTTTGCGCTGGCCCGCGGGTTTGTCTGCGATTTATCCGATATCGTCCTGATCGCCGTGCGCTTAGGTAGTCATCAAAATTTGACGTATATTCAGTCAGCCATTCTTTTGTTGTAAGCCAATTGCGGCCGCGTTTTACGGCCCTTAGTTTTCCTTGCCTTGCGCGCAGGCTTAGATATTCCTGCGAGTACTTGCAATATTTTGTCGCCTCCAATAAGGAGATATAATCATTTTCTTCCATATTTCTCCTCATTTTATCACGTAGGAGCTTGCGCGAATATGGGGACAGTTAATTATTGAAAATATTTTGGTAGATATTTGGGGTCCTTGGTTTTCACGCCGAATTTCACAAGCGACTCGGCGTTTGCGATATTAAGCTTTCCCGCGTAGAGGAGCCGGGCGTCGCCGCCGCCCTCGATGTATTTTTTGACATCAAGATACCCCTTGAGATAGTGGTGATCCTTTGTGAAAGCGCCGGGCTGAGATGTATCCGATATCCCGCGTTTGACTCGCAGGGTAACATTCCATGTATAAGGAAGCGGGAGGCCAAGCTTGACTAGCCGGCAAAACACTTCGTAGAACGATCTCCGGCGCGCAAGATGAGCCACTATTGTGCGGGCGGAAACAAGAAGCATTCTCCGGGGGTCGTGTTCGTTGATTGTCTCATTGTAGAAAGCGAGCCCCTCTTCTGTTGTGGGAGGGCCGGCAAATCCTTCTCCAAAAAGAGAAGGGAAGCGCTGAAGCGCGCCATTTTCTTTTCTGAAAATATGCGTTTCTATTTCATGGACCGCTAAGCTCGCGACCTCTTCGGGTGCGAATCGTTCCCCGGTCTTTACCAGTAAATACCTGGAACGGGAATCTAGGCCTGCTTTAGAGCTTATATTTTTTCGCAGTTTCACCCTCCATGGCAGGTTGCTGTTTTCGACATGCTCCTGTAGTATTTTTGCGGTTTCGATATCGGATAGAGTGTCTTTAATTGTTGAAAAAACAGAACAAGAAGCGGGAGTGAATTGATTTTTGGCGTATTTCAGCTGGGATATGCCGGGCCTTCCGAATAGTTCAAGGGAATGGCGGGAGATATTAGGCGACCCCCGGGATTGCAGGCACTTAATTTTTTTTAGAATCCTTTTGCGTTTATTGGCGAGGTGTCTGGAAAAAAACCATTGCTCGTCCCTTTTTTCCGGGATGCTTATGGGCAGGGACTCGAGGTTATTATATAGCTTTACAAGGTCGGTCTTTATCGGCTTATATTTAAAAACAGGGTTATAGACCCTGTTTTTTGTGTATGCGTTTAGAAATTTTCGCTTCTCCGAGCTGGCGTTTGTCGGGTTCAAGCGGCTAAGTAGGGCCACCTTTTTATCCGCTATGCCAAGGTATTTATCGATTACTTTTATATTTGCCACACCGCCATTATAGCATATATTTTTATTTATGTAATATAAGATTTTTTGTGGGATCCACGAGGAATTTCTTGAGGTCTCTGCGGCCTATTATTACATCATGCTTCATCTCTTCCCGCGAGGCGATAAATGCCTCTGTGTGGACCTTTTCTCCGTCAAGCTCAAATACGAGATCTATAATGGGACGCTCCTCTTTGCCGAGAGCCCCTCTGACTTTTTTGTATTTAAGAATATGAGTAAGCTGTAGCTTATCTGCCAGGGATTTGGCTATGCTCGTGCGGTAGGCGCCCGTGTCAATTTTTGCAAAAGTTATGTGTCTTTCTTTGCCTGTGCCGTGAATTGTTATTTCTTCTCGCGCGCCGACTATTTTTTTGCCTGATATTTCTTCCAGCTCCTCTTCCAGGCCCCCTCCGAATAGGTCTTGAGCTATTTTTACCCCCTTCTTTACTGTTTCTACCTGAAGCCCGCGCACCCTCTCAAAGCGTTCGCGCAAAGGAGCCATGTTGGCAATTTGTATGGAAAGGCCCGGGCGCGCGTTAAGCTCAAGTATTATAGGGCCGCGGTCGCGATCTATGCTTATGTCGGCTCCGAGAAGCTCGCACCCTACTGATTTTTGCGCGCGAATCGCAAGTTCCAGAATTTCTTTCCATCCCGGTATTTTTATGCCGCGCAGAACGAGGCGCGATCCGGGGACATAGCTGATTGCGCGATCATTATGAATGGCATGAGTGGTTATGCCGGATTCCATGTCTATGCCTACGCCTATAGCGCCGAGGTGAAGATTGGCCTTTCCGTCGGATTCTTTGGTAGGTATGCGGAGCTCAGCCATAATGGGGATTGAATTATAAACTATTATCCGGATATCGGGAATTCCTCTAAAGCTATACTCCTTAAATAGCTTAAGTATCTTTATGCGTTCTTCAAAAAAAGCGACATCCGGCAAATTTCCCAAAGAAAAGGTGCCGTCTATCACATTTAGAATATGGTTTTTTATATCGGGTAGCTCAATGGCGGTGCCGTCAGCTTTTATCCAAGCGGGCTCGAGGGTTCGTTT
Organism: uncultured bacterium; assembly: GCA_913054525.1. Classification (GTDB taxonomy): domain Bacteria; phylum Patescibacteriota; class Minisyncoccia; order Spechtbacterales; family HO2-43-30; genus CAJXHR01. The sequence continues at coordinate 11,617 of CAJXHR010000003.1, forward strand.
GCCAAAAATACGCATAATTCTCCAGCTCGCAGGGTCAAGTATGCCTACATTGGCAAAATGCTGCGTTCTTTCTTTTTTTCTGGCAAATACTACAAGAATCCCTTCGCCCCCGAATCCTCTGTTTGGCTTTAGGGCAAAAGAAGAGGGGAGTTCGTTCCAGTCAAACTCAGTAAGCTCGCGCAAAGACGACACGGAGCTGAATGTTTTTGGAGTAGGTATGCCTTTTGCAGAAAGAATTTTTTTGGTAAGAATTTTGTTGTCTAAAATGCGAGCAACCCTCTTTGTGAGAGAGGGTTTTATGTAGAGAAGATTGCGGGCATTTATACCAAGGACTCCGGGCATATATTATTTAAATATTACATCCTTAAATCTGATGTACTCGGATATGCGCAGTCCCGTCCATTTTCCAAGGAAAAGGTTCGTTAGTATCGCGGTAAGGAGCACGATAAGGGGATAGGTAACTACTATATTCTGGAGCCATACTGAAGTTATGAGAAAGAAAATCGCCGTTGACATCACAAGAGTTTCAAGGGCAACTCCCAGAGTTTTTCTTGGGCCGCGCTCTATAAGCAGAGATCCAAACTGTTCGGTAGAAAGGATAAGGATTATAAAAGCAAAAGCGGCATGGGAGAATTGAATATCGTCTTTGTAGGGGAGGAATGGGGTAAGTGCAGATACAGCTACGGCTGTGATTAATAAGATTAGCGCCATCTTAGGCAGGTACAAAAGCCGCATATTTCGGAGCGCTGATTTTATAATAAACCCCACGCCAAGCACGGTGACAAATGCGATAACGCCCGATTGCAGGCCGATTGCGGCAAAGGCAAATCCTATAAGTATGGGGGCGGATATACTGAATCCTTTTATCCCTACAATCTGCCTTCCGATAACGACAAGAGTCATTGCTATGGGCAGCATAAATATCCAGATAAGAGTTTCTTCCGGAATGCCGTTTTGTGTAAAAAATGTGGTCAATTGAAGCATGTATTTGTATTTGCGCAGCAGATAGCAATAGCTAATGCGTCTGCCGCGTCGTCGGGCTTAGGTATATCCTTGAGGCCAAGAAGAAGCATGACCATTTTTTGTACCTGGGACTTCTCGGCTTTGCCGTAGCTTGTCGTGGCTTGTTTCACCTGAAGGGGAGTGTATTCGTATATTTCAACGCCGTAACTTGCAAGTGTTTCGAGCGCTACACCCCTGGCCTGGGCAACGCTAATTACGGTCTTTGCGTTGGTTGTAAAGAAAAGTTTTTCTATAGCGGCTGATTGCGGCTTATGTTTTTTGATAACGGATTTAAGCTCGGCAGACAGCATCTTTAGGCGCTCTGCCATATCAAGTCCCGCGGGTGTTCTGATGCATCCAAAGTCCAGGCAGGTAAGCGCATCACGTTCTTTTCTTATGATACCATATCCTGTTATAGCAATCCCAGGATCAATTCCCAGTATTATCATTTTAGGTTTGAGTAAATTTCTTGCACATCATCATGCTCGTCCAGGGCTTCAAATAACTTTTCCACTTTAGCGCTCTGCTCTTCCGATACATCCATTGGGAATTTGGCGACCCATTCATTGCCCTTGTAATCAAAAGCCCATCGCGCGCTCCCCTCCTCGCCAAGCTTTGCGTTGTGGTCGGAAAGAAGTTTTTTGACTTCAGAAAGGGTTCTGTTTTTGTTGTCGGTGATGGCTTTGACTATAACGGCAATTCCTTCCGGGCCGTAAATTTCAAGAATCATTTCTTCCAGCTTCGCCCCCGCCAGCTCCCCGGTCCCCTTCTTTATGGCTCTTTCTATATTCTCCTTTGGCATATTTTCCTTCTGGGCTGCTTCAACTGCCATGCGCAGGCTCGGGTTCGTTGCGGGATCACCTCCCTTCTCTCTCGCGGCTACCGATATCATTTTGGCAAGCTTGCCAAAAACTTTGCCGCGTTTCGCGTCAGTAGCTGCTTTTTTATGTTTGATTGTACTCCATTTTGAATGCCCACTCATGTCTAGATTGTGCCGTATTTTGCTTAAAAAATCAATATCAGGAGAGGCGTTTCTTAAGGAGGAAGACGAAAGCAGCGGAGAGGAGAGCGATTAGGGGGGCTATAATATAGACAAAAGTGTTTTGGTTTTGCGGGGCAGCGTTTCCAATGGCGGCAGTCAGGGATGACGACGAAGACGGAGCAACGACACTGTCATTAGTCGTCGTAGTTGCGCTGTTGCTATTAGTAGTCATTGTTTTTTTAATTACTTTTTTCACATCCTCTATCGTACCGGTTTGTTTTGGCGGAGCAGGGACAATGTTCGTGCTTCCCGGCGTCGGTACGCTGGACCATTTCCACACTCCTTTTGATCTTACATAAGATTTTCCCTTAGGGGCTTTTTTGTACGGCACTGTCTGGATTAGCTCGCCATCAGGCCTTATGAGCTGAATCGCGTCATTGTCGTTGTTCATCGTAATCTTGGTGGTCGGCCGGGAAAGCACAATAAAACTTTTTGCGGGCATGATTGTACCGAGAATATATGTACTGATATTTCCTAAGGTATCTTTTATCTGCCATTCTGATATATCGGCCGTCTCATCGCTTTCGTTTATTATTTCAATCCACTCTTCCAGTTCATCCGGCCCGAGGGGCGAGGGCATAATTTCATTGATAAAAATATTTGATGGGTATGTTGGCGGAGGGAGCTCTACGAGTGTGCTCGTGGCAGGCTGGGCTTGCCCCGCGGCCGATCCGCCATCCGCCCCGTCTGGCGGAGGTGGGGAGCTTTGCGGGGTTGAGGTTGCGGTTGATTCCGACGGAGGCGCTGGCGGAGATGGTAGTGAAGGAGAGGGCGGGGGATCCGAGATAGGGCTATTTTGAACAATATATGTGCTATTTTGCGCCTTTGGCGTCCCGCCGGCATCAGCGCTTGTCGCCCAGTTGCCGTGGTCTGACCCGGCAAGTTTCGGGTCTTTTCGTTCCATAGTATGTTTTGTTTCATTATCACCGCCAAAACCCTCCCACAAAACTTTGCCCCAAGCATTTACATTATCTATGAGATTGCCTTGCGCGTCTAAAAGTTCGAGATGTTCTCCGGAGTTTCCAAGGACTCCTGTATATATTTGGTCAGCTTGTTTATCCGATACGCTTGTATCATCCGTTCTTTCAAGCAAAAAGAAATCTCCGGAAGAAACGACGCCTCCAAGTGATATATTTGGTTTTCCGTCCGTGGACCCTAGAACCCATCCTTCAAGCGAGATAGGGCCCTCTGTATTGTTGTAGAGCTCCATCCATTCATCGCCATGGTAGTTTGTCGTGCCCATCCAGGCAATCTCGTTTATTACAACATCGCCCGGGCTTGCAGCATGCGCCCGGGCAATAAATAGGAGGAAAATAAAAAGTGAGGGCAATAAAAATTTCATTACTCTTAAAATAGAGAATCTTGCGCATCCGGCGGGCTAACCCCCAAGTGATTATACGCAAGCTTTGTAGCAATCCTGCCCCGGGGAGTTTTTTGGAGAAATCCAAGCTGGAGGAGGTAGGGTTCGTAAACTTCCTCTATGGTATCTCCCTCTTCAGAGCTTGCGGCAGATAGTGTTTGTATGCCAACCGGTCCGCCGTCAAATTTTTCTATAATTATTTCAAGCAATTTTCTGTCGGTTGGCTCAAGGCCAAGCTCATCCACTTCCATCATATTAAGCGACTCTTTTGCCGTGACTTTGGTTATAACTCCCTCACCTCTTACTTCC
>CAJXHR010000004.1 GCA_913054525.1 uncultured bacterium
ATTTGTCCGTCCCTACAAAATACCGTTGTGTGCAAGCTCTGATAGCCATTGGGCTTGGGGAGGGCAATGTAGTCCTTTATTCTTCCCGGAAGCGGTTTCCAAAGTTTGTGAATAACTCCTAAAGCGGCATAACAATCCTCTATGTCTTTTACTACTATCCTCATCGCGACAAGGTCATAAATCGCGTCCCAGTTCATACTGGATTTTTTCAGTTTTTCGTAGAGCGACCAGTAATGCTTCGCGCGCGTCTGAATTTCTATAGGCCTTATGCTTTCTTTCCTAAGCTCACTCTGTACATACGGCTTTATTTCGCCAAGATATTTTTCACGTTCCGGATATTGTTCCTGAACTTTTTCCAGTATCATATTGTATTCCTGCGGGTAGCAGTATTTGAAGGCAAGGTCCTCGATTTTTTTTGAAAATTCGCTTACTCCAAATCGAAAGGCAAGGGGGGCATATATTTCCAAACTTTCAAGCGCTATACGTTTTTGCTTAGCTGCGGGAAGCGCGTCAAGGGTTTGAAGATTGTGATAGCGGTCCGCGAGCTTAATGAGGACGACTCGAAAATCCTGCGCCATCGCAAGGAGCATTTTGCGGAGATTTTCCGCATGTCGCGCAACGCCCCGGTATTTTATTTTTCCAAGTTTAGATACGCCTTCTACAAGGACGGTAATCTCTTCGCCAAATTTTGTTTCAAGATGATCTCTGGTTGCCTCCGTATCGTCCAGCACGTCATGAAGAAGTCCGGCCGCCACTGTCTTTGCGTCGGTTCGCATTTCCGAAAGCGTGAGCGCGGTGCTGAGGGGATGGACAATATAATCCTCTCCGGATTCTCTCTTCTGTCCGCCATGCGCGTTTTTCGCGAATAAAAAAGCATCGGCAATCAGTTTTTTGTCGGTGGGCTTATAGGGCTTCTGAATTTGCTTGAGAATCTCTTGACACTTGTCCATATTCGTACCATAATGCTACAAGTATATTTTGTAAATATAAAAAAGCAGTCCGAAGACCTTCGGGCTGCTTTTTATTTTTTACATTCCTTGTTTGAGCACTTGATTTGTGGGGCCTTGCTCTTTTTGGAGAATTTTTCGACAAGCAGTGAGTCGCACTTATCGCAGCGCTCGCCGGTGGGCTTATCCCAGAGAGCGAAGTCGCAGTCGGGATAGCGATTGCAGGCGTAGAATATCTTTTTCCTCTTTGTCGTCTTTTGAATAAGATCACCTTGGATGCACTTGGGGCACTTGATACCAAGGTCAGTTTGTTTTTTTTCTAATGAATCCGTATGTTTGCATTCCGGGAAACCCGAGCAGGCGTAGAATTTTCCGAATCTCCCAAAGCGTATAATAAGATTCTTGCCGCATTTTGGGCATAGTTTGTCCGTTTCTTCCACGGGCATTTTTTTCTCTACTTCTTCGTATTTTTTTGCAAGCCGCTCCGCAAAGGGCTCGTAGAACTCTCTTATTATAGGCACCCATTTTTTTTTGCCATCCGCTATTTTATCAAGATCCTCTTCCATTTCCGCTGTAAAATGAATATCAACGATTCGGGGAAAATGCTCCACGAGCAAATCATTTACCGTGATGCCTATCTCTGTCGGGGCAAATTTTTTCTGATCGTTTTTTTCCACATAATTTCTGTCCTGAATAGTCGAGATCGTCGGCGCGTACGTTGAAGGTCTGCCGATGCCGTTTTTTTCAAGTTCCTTGATGAGCGTTGCTTCGGAATATCGGGCAGGCGGCTGGGTGAAGTGTTGCGCGGGGGTTAGCTTTATCAACTCCAGAATTTCTTGTTCCGAAAGCTCCGGAAGTTCGTTTTCTTCAAATTTCATAGGATAGACCTTGAGAAATCCGTCAAATTTCAAAATAGACCCGTTAGACCGGAATGTATAAACGCCCCCAGATATATCAACTGTCGTCGCATCGAATATTGCCTGCGTCATTTGCGAAGCAACAAATCTTCGCCATATAAGGTCATACATTTTTTTCTGGCGCGAATCAAGCTTAAGGGAATCCGGATTTTTTTGTGGAGATGTCGGCCTTATTGCTTCATGTGCTTCCTGCGCCCCTTTTGATTTTGTTTTGAATTTACGAAAAAAATAATGTTTTGCGCCAAACTCTTTTTCTATATATTTTTTTGCCGCGGAGAGCGATTGCCCAGAAAGATTAACGGAGTCGGTCCTGTGATATGTAATGTGGCCATGCTCGTATAGCGCTTGGGCGATTGCCATCGTCATCCGCGAAGGCATACCGAATTTTTTGGACGCCTCCTGCTGTAGCGTGCTTGTCGTGAATGGGGGGAGGGGATTGCGCCTTGTTTCTTTTCTCTCAATACTCTGGATCTTGTACTCCGCCCCCTCCAAATCCTTTAAAATTTTGTCGGAGTCTTCCTTTGCTTTTATCCCAAGCTTGGGTATCGCTTTACCGTTTTGGGCATGAAGACTTGCTGTAAAAGTTGTCGTATCTTTTTGAAGCTCAGCTTCGACGGTCCAGTATTCGTCGCTCTTGAAGTTTTCAATTTTTCTTTCGCGGTCAACTATTAGCCGCACAGTCACAGACTGTACGCGACCTGCGGAAAGTCCCCGAACAACTTTTTTCCAAAGAAATGGCGAGAGCTTGTATCCTACAAGGCGATCAAGCACTCTGCGCGCCTGTTGGGCATCAACTAAGTTCATATCAATCTCACGAGGATTTTTAAGGGCCTCCTCAATAGCGCTTTTTGTAATCTCATGAAAAACAATTCTTTGAGTTTTTTTATCGTCAAGTTTGAGCGCCTGAGCAAGATGCCAGGATATTGCTTCCCCCTCCCTGTCTTCATCTGTCGCAAGTATGACCATATCCGCATTTTTGAGTTCTTTTTTGAGTTCCTTCAAGTGGGGCTGGGCTTTTCTTGGCACGACATAATGCGGCTCAAAATCGTGTTCCGTATCTATGCCAAGATCGCTTTTCGGAAGATCCCTGATATGCCCAAACGAAGAAAGCACGACATAGTCGTTTGGGAGAAAATTTTGAATTGTACGGGATTTAGTGGGGGACTCAACTATGACGAGGTTCATATACCTTTTATGTTAGCACATAATAATCTCCGCCCAAATTTTTTATTTTTTCATCAAGCTCCATTTCGGTAAGAGTCGATGATGTCTCGGGCGCGGAAAGTTTTGATTTTTGGACAATGGAATCAATATGCACTCCTGCTCCTTTTTTGTCAAGTAGGGTGTCTATAATTTTCTGCTCGATGGGATTTTTGGCTATTATCTTATTCGATACTTCTTCCGGAATCGCAAGGTTTAGCTCTTCCAGTATGTCCTCTGCGCAGGTTACGGCCTTGGCTCCCTGCTTGATAAGGTTGTTGGAGCCGACCGAGGTCTCCCAAAATAGCCCCCCCGGCACGGCAAAAACCTCTCTGTTTTGCTCAAGCGCGAAGTTTGCTGTAATGAGCGACCCGCCTCTTTCTTTTGATTCTATGACAACGACTCCGAGCGACAACCCCGAGATAACCCTGTTTCTCTGTGGGAAATAAAATGTTTCTGATCTTGCGTACGGGTCAAATTCGCTTATTACAGCACCGTGCTTTTCGATTTCACGCGCAAGGGCCTTATTGCTGCTTGGATACACAACGCTTTCATCAATTCCCGACCCCACTACCGCGATTGTCTCTCCCCCTGCTTCAAGGGCCGCTTTGTGCGCCTCCGAATCAATGCCGATAGCCATGCCACTTACTATTACACAGTCAGCTCGCACAAGCCCCTTTACAATGTGCTCTGTGACTCTTTTGCCATACGGCGTGCATCTGCGAGTGCCTACAATGCCGATCATCGGCTTATTCTTTGGAATATGCCCCCGAACATACAAAGCCGCAGGAGGACTCGCAATCTCCCGTAAGCTCGCAGGATACTGCTCGTTGTTTATATTTATTGCGGGATACTCACTTTTTTCTTGCTTCTTAAGCATTGTTTTTACTATATATACTAATCGCCTCATCCGCAAATGAAGCGATTATAAGGCGTTTTTTAATTCTTCCACTGCCTCATTCAACATCTGGCAATATAGATTGAGGCCGACGCGGTTTATGGAACCCGACTGATCGCGGCCGAGGATGTTGCCCGCGCCGCGTATCTCAAGATCGCGTTTTGCGATTTCGTATCCCGCGCCAAGGCCTTGATATTTTTTGAGTGTCTCAAGACGCCTTTTTCCTATTTCAGTAAGCCGTTTAGGGGAATAAAGGAAATAAGCGAATGCCTGCCTGTCGCTCCGTCCGATGCGGCCCCTAAGCTGATGGGCCTGGGCAAGCCCGAGGCGCGAGGCATCTTCCACGATAAGAGTATTTACATTGGAGAGATCAAGCCCATTTTCAATGATTGTTGTCGCGACAAGTATATCTGTTTTTCTGTTTCGGAAATCATCTATTATTTCTATAAGCTGTTGATCGGGGAGCTTCGCGTGGGCAACCGCAATGCGCGTGCCTAGAGGCGCCAAACTCGCGATTTTCAACCGGGCCGATTCAATGGTAGAGATGCGGTTGTGCAGATAATATACCTGCCCTCCGCGGGCAAGCTCTTTGCGGATTGCCTTTTGCGCGAGTTTCTTTGACCGCGGCATCACATATGTCTTAATCGGCCGGCGGTTGAGAGGCGGGGTTTGTATGTTGCTGATATTTTTGAGCCCCGCAAGAGAAAAGTAAAGCGTCCTTGGTATGGGTGTTGCCGAGAGGGAAAGGACATCAATGTCCGCCCGCATACTCTTGAGTTTTTCCTTTTGCTTTACTCCGAAGCGCTGTTCTTCGTCCAATATGAGCAGGCCGAGATTTTTGAATCCTATGTCTTTTTGAAGAAGCCGGTGAGTTCCGATGACAATGTCTATCTCGCCGTTTTTTAATTCTTCTGTAATATTTTTTTGCTCCGTACCGGACTGCACGCGGCTTAACAGCGATATTTTTATTGGAAATTTATCAAAGCGTGAACTGAAGGTTTGAAAATGCTGCCAGGCAAGTATAGTTGTCGGCGCGACAAGCGCTACCTGCCTGCCTGATATCGCAGCGGCAGCTGCCGCTCGTATCGCAACTTCTGTTTTTCCAAACCCTACATCTCCGCAAACAAGACGGTCCATGGGGACGGGTGTCCTCATGTCGTTTGCAATTTCTTCTATCGCCTTTTTTTGGTCAGAGGTCTCCTCAAATTCAAACCCCTGTTCTATTTGAGTAAGCATTTCATCGCGGGTTTCATATGGAGGCCTTTCGGCGAGCTCGCGCTCGGCATATATTTTCAAAAGTTCTTTTGCGGTTTTGATAATGTCTTCTTTTATTTTGCGCTTAGTCCTGTGCCAGAGGTTCCCCCCAAGGCGATAGATTGTCGGCGTAGAAAACCCTATATATGGGGAAAGTTTGTGGGATACTTCTTCCGGAACTGTGAGCTTGTCGCCGGCGGCATACTCCAATATATAGCCGTCTTCTCTTTTGAGAAATTTTCCGATGCCATGATCCAGGTGCACAATATAGTCGCCTTCTTTAAGGTTTTCCAAGTCCGCGGGAATTTCTCTGCGCCTTTGCTTGTCTTTATATATTATTTTTCCAAGCGGAGTTTCGGGAGCTTCGTTCTGTATTGATTGTAATTCCTCAATGCTTTCTATGGTGTTGCCGTCGAATTCTATGCGATAGGCGCAGGGTGTATTAATAGGGAATATGGTGACTGTTCCTCCAATTTGTGAAAACTCTCCGGGGAGCTCTATTTTTTGATATTTTTCGTATCCAAAATCGGAAAGTTTTCGTAAAAGTTCCGAAAGCATGATTTGCTGGCCGCTTTCTATAAGGATTGTATTCTTTTGCCAGAACCCCGCGGCCGCATCGGGGCGGGTTCGCGCTTTTTCTATATGCCTCTTATTCTTTTCAAACCAAACAAACCCTTTTTTCAAAATAAGGGGGGTGAGCGCCACGACTAGTACATGGTCTGTTGACTTTTTCACGTGTAGTAGTTACACTACTACGTTCATAACAAAATGTCCATTATACTGCCTGCGAGAGCGAAATCTGGGTGATCCCTCCTTCAACTCAGCAGAGTAGCGTGTTTTAGGGTTTTCCCTAGAATTCGCAGGTAGTGTAGTGGACTTTTTTATTTTGCGTTGTATACGCCTGCGGATTTTTCCACGCTCTTCTCTAGGGCGTGGAGTATGGCGTCTTTACATGTTTTAATTGCTTTTTTAAATACGGCCTGATCGCTCTTGCCTACCGGAGAGGCGACAAATTTGTTCATGAGCGCTTTGGATCTTTTTACAGCCAGGCGCTTGGGGCGGATGCCTATGCGGAAGCGGACGAAGTTTTTTGTTTTGAGCTTTCGTATGATATCCTCCACGCCCTTGTGGCCGGCCGAGCCGCGGTTTCTTACAATCTTTATTTTCCCAAGATCAAGGTCAACATCATCGTGGATTACCCAGACGCTTTGGGGAGGTATCTTGTGGTACGAGGCGAGTGCTTTTACTGCTTCGCCGGACTTATTCATAAATGTCAGGGGCTTTGCAAGGATTATTTTTTTACTCCCAATCTTTTCTTCGGCAATTTCGGATTTAAATTTTTTGTTGGCTGTAAATTCTAAGCCATAAGCTTTAAGCATGTCATCTACAACCAAAAATCCTGCATTGTGCGGCGTATTCGTGTATTGTTCGCCAGGATTCCCCAGGCCGACTATAAGTATAGTATTTTTACTCATTGGGATTTTTTAAATTATCTATAATACCGCTTACTTTCGCCCTAATCTCTTCATAGTTTTCGTCTCCCGCGCGAGGTTTTAAGATATATGCTTTCTGGCCTCCCCATATTACCGTATCCGGCACAAGTAATCCATCCTTTTCGGCGGTAATGCGGTCAAAAATCATTTCCTCCCCTTTCATGTTTTCGCCAATTTCCATCAAGCGCATTATCTCGTTGAATTTTAGATCCGTATTGAAATGATCCTGCAGGGCCTGATAGAGTGAGAGGAGTTTTGGGAGGCCGGAGATGGATTTGAGTCCGGAGATTTTCTTTTTCGTGGCAAGAGCCACTTCCTGCTGGCGCTTCATTCTGTCAAAGTCGCCTCCCGCGGTATGGCGCGTGCGTATATATTTTGCGGCCTCTTCGCCGTTCAGGTATCTCCAGCCCTCGTTTATTTCATACGTCTCATATCCGAAGCTATCAGCGGGAAAATAGTTGTCTTCAAGGTCTTCAAGGCGGCGGATATTTATTCCGCCAAGTATATCAACGATTTTTTCTACGCCACGAAGGTCAAGTACCGCGTAATAGTCGGGTATTACTCCCGTAATATCGTAAATCGCAGCCTTAGTATATTCCACGCCTTTTGGTCCGGGAAAAGGTTCGTTTTTAGGGATCGCATATAGCGCATTTATGCGCGTAAAGTATGTTTTGTCCGGCGAACGCACCATCAAGTCGCGGGGTATTGATATTATAGAGGTTTTTTGTCGCGAGGGGACGAATGTTATAAGAATAATGGTGTCCGTAAGGTAGTTCCCGCTGATATGCTCCTCTCCCCCTATGCCTAAAAACAGAAAGTTTATCTCGTCCCTATCCTCTCCCTTGAGCGTTACGCTCTCACCTTGGCTTTTGGATTCCTCGAGAAGTTGGTTAAAAGACGCTTTAATTTCGGTAGTGTCCAGCGCCTGCAATCCTTCGCTAATCGGCCCGTCCTGTCCGTTTTTCATCTCAAACGCTGTCGCTGCCGCAAAAAGCGCCATACCTGCGATTATCATCAAAAGAGTAAATTTCGACATGGTTGTATAATAGCACCTTACTTCTTTTGCGCGAAAGAGACGTTTATGCTATCATAGCTCTAATGGGGTTTTTGAAAGGACCATTTTTATTTTTCTGGGATATTGCAAAGATTGTAATTATCTCGCTTGCGATTATCGTGCCTATCCGATATTTTATCATACAACCCTTTTTTGTAAGAGGCGCGAGCATGTCTCCGAGCTTCGAATCCGGGGACTACTTAATAATAAATGAGATAGGGTACCGGATTTATGAGCCCCAAAGAGGAGATGTGATAGTATTTCAGCCCCCTAAGGCTAATAAGCGGCAATTTTATATCAAGCGAATTATTGCGCTTCCGGGCGAAACGGTAAAAGTGGAAAATGGCAAAGTGTGGGTGGGAGAAAATGAAGAATCATTAAAAGAGCTTAATGAGGAATATATAGAAGTAACTACTCCGGGAGATATGGTTGTAGCTTTGAGCGAGGATGAGTTTTTTGTCCTCGGGGATAACAGAAAGGCAAGCTCGGATTCGCGATTTTGGGGGGCTCTTCCCAGGCGGAATATTATAGGAAGGGCATGGGTCCGCGCCTGGCCGATCAGCGAGTTTGAGTCGGTAAAAAGACCTGATTATTAAAACATGGCAAAGTCAAAGTTTCAAAATGTAACAGGTATGCAAGATGTCCTGCCCAAAGACAGGAAATTTTTTGATATGGTAGAGCGCGCAGCGTTTAAGATTGCCTCTTATTACGGATATGAGCGCACGGATACTCCGGTGCTTGAGTACTCCGAGCTTTTTGAAAAAGGCACGGGACAGAGCACGGATATTGTCCAAAAGCAGATGTACAATCTGACAACTGAAGGCGGAGACAAGCTTACCTTAAGGCCGGAGTTCACTCCGTCTTTGGTCCGATCGTATATACAGCATGGGATGGTTTCTTGGTCTCAGCCGGCTAAACTTTCCGCGATAGGCCCTCTGTTCCGCCATGAGCGGCCGCAAAGCGGAAGATTCAGGGAGTTTAACCAATTTGAGATTGACGCGATAGGCGACAAGGAGCCGATCCTTGATGTGCAGGTTATATTTATTTTTGTAAAAATTTTAGAGTCCCTCGGAATCAAGGATATAAATGTGCATGTTAACTCCATAGGATGTCCCAAATGCAAGCCTAATTACCGCAAGCTTTTAAGAGATTATTATAGAGGACGGGAGAAGTCGCTTTGCAAAGATTGCCGGAAGCGAAAGAAGCTAAATATATTGCGGCTGCTTGATTGCAAAGATGAAAAATGCGAGCGTGTTAAGGTGGGAGCTCCTGAGATTGTTGATCACCTGTGCATGGAATGCCATAACCATTTAAAGGGCGTGCTGGAGGCGCTTGATTATCTGGAGGTTCCCTATATGCTTTCTCCTCATTTGGTCAGGGGGCTTGATTACTACACAAAGACAGTATTTGAGATAATTCCCATAGAAGCGGAAGAGAAGGAAGGCGAGGAGAAGGTTGTGTCGCTTGTTGGAGGAGGGAGGTTTGATGGCTTGGTGAAACTTTTTGGAGGAGAAGATACTCCCGCTGTGGGAGCGTCTATGGGCATAGAGAGGGTGATTGCCCGCATGCGAAAAACCGGAATAAAAACGCCGGCAGTAAAGCTCCCCCGTATATTTTTAGTGCAACTGGGAGACCGCGCTAAACTCAGGGGAATGAAGCTTATGGAGGAGTTTCGCTCAGCCGGGATATTTTCCGGGGAAGCGCTGGGCCGCTCTTCTATTAAGCCCCAAATGGTTCTTGCCGATAAGATGGAGGTTGACTACGCCCTTATTCTTGGCCATCAGGAAGTAGCCGAGGATACAATTATTATAAGAGATATGAAAAGCGGCAGCCAGGAAGTAATACCTATGAATAAAGTGATTAAAGTGATTAAAAAGCGTTTGAAAAAATGAATTGTATTTTTTGCCAGATTGCGAATAAAGAACAGCCCGCTGATTTTGTTTATGAGGGTGACAAGGTGATTGCTTTTAAGGATATTAAGCCAAGCGCCCCTGTCCATATCCTGGTTGTTCCCAAGAAGCACATTGATTCCGTAAAAAATCTGGAAGAAGGAGATCGCGATCTGGTTTCAGAAGTTATTTTTACGGCAAAAAAAATAGCTAAGGAGCAAAAATTTGACGAAGGGTACAAATTAGTGTTTAATGTAGGTAGGAAGGGAGGGCAAATAATAGATCACGTGCATTTGCATCTTTTAGGAGGATTCTAAATTCATGATATATATAGCAAGAAAAGAGCAGGAAACATCAGCCGCAATGGTGCGGCGTTTTACGCAGCGCGTTCAAGCGAGCGGTATACTCAAGGAGATAAAAAATAATAAATTTTTCAAAAAGCCGGCCAATAGAAATATGAGAAGGGTCGCCGCTTTGGAGCGCGAAAAGAAAAGAGTCGAGCATGCAAAAGCCCGGAAATTTGAGAAAAACCCTCGATAAGCTCCCGCATGATAACGGTAGATATTCGAAATTTAACTACTTCTCCCCCGGACAAAAAATTTGTCAAAAAGATAGTCAGAGAGACCTTACGGTATATGGAGATAAAAGGTACAATATCTGTGGGGATTGCCTTTGTCGGACGCGTCAGGATCCGGGAGCTGAACAATAAATATAATAAAAAAAATGCGGCAACGGATGTGCTTTCTTTCGGCTCGGATGAACAGTTTGTAGTGCCCAAGGACACGGGCGAATATCTTGGAGAAATAGTTGTGTGCCCCGCGGTTGTAAAAGAACAATCCGCGAAGTCTCATACTATTTTTGCGAAAGAATTTGCCCATGTGATTATTCACGGAATACTTCATTTGCTTGGCTGGGAACATGAGAAGAGCGAAAAGAAAGCAAAAGAGATGCACGCCAAGGAAGAGGAGATAATGGATATGCTAGGAGTTTAGTATATACTACACACACGCAATGGCCAATGAGATAACCACTGCAATAGATATAGGCAGTCATAGCGTATATACTTTGATTGCTCAAAAGAAGGAGGATCTTTTGCCTCAGATTATTGGCGTCGGCTCTGTTCGCTCAAACGGCATAAGAAAAGGGGTTGTCGTGGATATAGGCGATGCGCAGGCGAGTATAGCTGATTCTATACGGATAGCCGAGCGCGGAGCGGGAGTAAAGGTTTCAAAGGCGACTGTAGGCGTGGGAGGCAGCCATATATCTGCGCAAGCAAGTCATGGCGTGATCGCCGTTTCGCGCGCAGATGGGGAGATTTCTCCGGACGACATTGAGAGGGTCATAGGCGCCGCTCAAACTTTTTCGCTTCCAAGCAATAGGGAAATTATTCACGTAATACCGAGAGAGTTTATTATTGATGGGGAAGGGGGCATTAAAGATCCGCTTGGAATGAAAGGGGTGCGCCTTGAGACAAATGCGCTTATTATCAGCGGCGCTACTTCATACATTAAAAATCTTCACAAAGCGCTAAATGGGGTGGGCGTAGAGGCGGAAAGCGTTGTAGTTGATACGATAGCCGCTACTAAAGCAGTGCTTACAAAGCGCCAGAAGGAGCTCGGCGTGGTATGTCTTGACATCGGTGGCGGCACGACAGGAGTTACGGTATACGAGGAGGGGGATTTGCTTCAAACAATCACGCTTCCTCTTGGCGGCGCGCATATTACAAGCGATATTGCTATCGGATTTCGTATTCCGATAGATGTTGCCGAAAATATTAAATTTGAATACGGAGCGGCTGAAACAAGCGAGATAGGAAAGCGGGATGTTATTGAGCTTTCGCATATAGACGGGCAAGAAAGCGGCACAGTATCCCGCAAAGAACTATGCGAGATAATGGAAGCGCGGCTCTCTGAAATATTTGATCTTAGCAACAAAGAGCTAAAAAAGATTGGAAAAGAGGCGTTTCTTCCGGGGGGCGTTGTGCTTATAGGAGGAACCGCAAAGATACCTCATATTGTAGATCTTGCGAAGAAAAAAATGCGCCTGCCGGTTCAAATCGGTTTCCCCAGAGAAGTAGAGGGCATAGTAGAAAGAGTCGATGACCCCGCATACTCTACAGCGCTTGGCCTTATATTCTGGGGCATGGAAGAAAGGGGCGAGGCAGGCGAAGGATTTATGCCAAATATTCCCTCATTTAATAATTCTGTGCGGCAGATGCAGAAGTGGTTCAGGGCTTTCTTGCCCTAAGAGCTATCCGAATATTAGGATCATCCGGATATCATTTGTAGATTGGGATCGCTCCTCTTGACACATTTGTGTCTTTTTTTGTAAGATAAGAAGTCATACAATTAGTTGACGATTATGCCTCAAATAAAGCCAGACATAGAAACATTTGCAAAAATAAAAGTGATTGGCGTCGGCGGGTCCGGCAACAACGCGGTATCCGGAATGGTGGAAGCAAAGATTCAGGGAGTTGAATTTATTGCGGTCAATACAGATGCTCAGGATCTGCACCATGCAAAGGCGTCTCTCAAGATACATATAGGGAAAAATGTTACCCGCGGTCTTGGCGCCGGAATGAACCCTGATATGGGCCGCCAGTCGGCAGAAGAAAATAAAGACGATATACACGAAGCGCTAAAGGGGGCGGATATGGTTTTTGTTACCTGCGGACTTGGTGGGGGGACCGGTACCGGTGCTGCGCCCATTATTGCCGAAGTCGCCCGCGAAACAGGCGCGCTCACTGTAGGTGTTGTAACAAAGCCGTTTTCTTTCGAGGGCTTGCAGCGCTCCCGTCTTGCGGATGAGGGCTTGAATAATCTAAGAGAACGAGTTGATACGCTCATAACAATACCAAATGACAAACTTTTAAATATCATAGAGAGAAAAACGAGTTTACTTGATTCATTTGCGATAGTGGACGACGTGTTGCGCCAGGCCGTACAGGGTATTTCTGACCTTGTAGTAAAGCCGGGTATTGTCAACGTGGACTTTGCGGATGTCCGGGCGATAATGCAGGATGCGGGATCCGCGCTTATGGGCATTGGAAAAGCGAGCGGCGAAGAGCGTGCCATTGAAGCTGCGCGAGCAGCGATAAGTTCTCCGCTTCTCGAACTTTCCATAGATGGAGCGAGGGGCGTCCTATTCTCCCTAAGCGGCGGAGAAGACCTTACGATGTATGAGATAAACGAGGCGGCAAAGGTAATTACGGACTCGATTCATCCCGATGCAAAGGTTATTTTTGGCGCGGTACTGGATGATCGTCTGAAAAAAGGCGAGCTTAGGGTTACGGTTATTGCAACAGGATTTTCTGATGCGGAACCCTCTTTTAGGGATGTTGAAGAAGAAGGCGAAGGGAAAGATATTATTCCCGCAATGAAGAATAATCTCAATCCTAATCCTAATCCTAACTCTAATTCCAATTCTAGTCCCAACAACAGCCAATCTTCCTCCGTTGATAAGGACTCATCCAATAATAAAGACAAAGCGGACGAGGAGGACTGGGATATACCCGCCTTCATCCGGAATAAAATGAAATAATAAAATTATCACAAAAAGCCCCCCTTCTAGTACTAGGAGGGGGGCTTTTTGCTTTTATCTATTGAGCTAAGCTCGGTTATCCACAGATTTCGTAATTTTGACTAAAATGCCATATCATATGGTATAATTAAATCCCTAGAGAAATCTATGCCATTTAATTTTATCTGTGGATAACGGGGGCCTGACTCGGAGGAATTCAGGCCTTTATGGTCTATAGATTGTATATTTGCATGCCAAATGCGACAAACAAGGTGATAAAAAGGGTCAGAAAGCGTGATGGGGAGATTGTGCCGTTCGAAAGGAAGATGATAGAGAGGGCGGTGAACGGGGCAATAGCTGCGGTTGCGGGAAAAGAAGATTTAAAGCGCGCGGTAAGAATTTCTGATTTAGTAGTGCTTGAGATGGAGAAAAGATTTGGAAGAAAGATAATACCGAGCGTTGAAGACATACAAGATATTGTAGAAGAATCCTTGATTAAAAAGGGCTTAACCAAAGTCGCAAAGGCGTATATTCTTTATCGAAGCAGACGGGCACAGGTAAGAGAGTCCCAAAAAACGATACCCGAAAAAGTCAGGGAGCTTGCCGGCGAAAGCAAAAAATATTTTAGAAATGATCTTGCGGAATTTATATACTACAGAACTTATTCTCGCTGGATAGATCAGGAGGGAAGGCGCGAAACCTGGATAGAGACCGTGAGGCGCTATGTGGATTTCATGAAAGATAATTTAGGCAATCGGCTTACCGACAAAGAATATGATGAGATCCAGAATGCAATATTGAATCAGGAAGTCGTGCCCTCAATGAGGTTGATGTGGGGCGCCGGCAGGGCTGTCGAGAAAACGAATGTTTGCGCTTATAACTGTTCCTATATCGCGCCTTCAAAGCTTGGAGATTTTGCGGAGATTATGTATCTTTCCATGTGCGGCACAGGAGTGGGTTTTTCGGTAGAGTCCCAAACTGTCCAACAGCTTCCGATTATAAAACATCAGACCGGCAAATCCCTAAAGATTCATGTTATCGACGACAGTAAAGAGGGATGGGGAGATGCCCTGACTATGGGCCTTAAAGCTTGGTACGCGGGAGGAGATATTAAATTTGATTACGCAAAAATACGCC
>CAJXHR010000005.1 GCA_913054525.1 uncultured bacterium
TCTTCAATGGTTATAATATGCTCGCTGCGCGTATGATTTATTTCGTCAACCAGGGCCGCAAGCGTCGTGGATTTCCCGTGCCCGGAAGGCCCTACGGAAAGGAAAAATCCTTGCGAAGGAGCTGTGAACCTGTGAAGGACTTGGGGCATCTCCAGCTCTTCGATCGTGCGAATCTTATTTGGTATAAGCCTCAGAGCCGCAGATGCATCGCCGGATTCAAAATATACATTAACTCTGAACCGGGCTTTATCACGATTCGCATAGGAAATATCCAGCTCCCTTTCTTCGATAAATCTTTCCTTTTGCTCGGGGCTCAATAATGCAAACACAAGACCTTCCGTGTCTTGAGAGCTTAAAACACCTTCTTTTAGAAGCGGTACCAAGCGGCCGTCTATACGCAGAGTCGGAGGCCTGCCGCTTGATATATGGAGATCCGAAGCGTTCTCCTGCTCTACCGTATCAAGAAGCTGTATGAGTTTTGGGGCGTAATCCATATTATTTATTTAAAATATTTTTCACTCTAGCCACAACCTCCGATGGAGTGTAGTGAGCTTTTATGATATACGCGCGAGCTCCAAGCTCAAATCCCCGTTCCACATCCTCCTGCTCTCCGAGATTAGAAAGTATTATTACCGGAATATCTTTAGTTTCCTGCTCTGCTTTCATGAGACGCAAAACACCAAGACCATCTATATTGGGCATTACTATGTCCAATATCAAAACGTCGGGTTTTTCATCCTTAGCTTTTTGTAAACCGGCAAATCCATCCCCCGCTAAAAAAACTTCAAATCCCGACTCTTCAAATTTTGTAACATAAATCTCAGAAAGAAATGGATCATCTTCAATTATTAAAACTTTTTTCGCCATATATATATTTTAACTCTCTTCTGATGCCCGCAGCACTTCGTCAATTGAAACTACTCCCTGCAATGCTTTTATTATACCATCCTGTCGCAAAGTAATCATACCCTGGCGTTTCGCTTCTTCCTGTATATTTATATCATTGGGCTCCCCATAAACTATCTCCTTGAGCTGCTTCGTCATTAGAAGCACTTCGTAGATACCAATTCTGCCGATAGTTCCGCGCCTTGAACACTTGCCGCATCCTTCCGAGCGCCACAGCGTATAACCGCTCCTCGTATCAACATCTATCCGGGAGCGGGTTTCCTTGCCCATGCCCTCGATTTCTTTTTCTATAAAAGTGGCGATCTTGGGGGGAGCCGGTTCAGAAACCTTACAATGCGGACACAAGCGTCGCAGAAGTCGCTGGGCTACGGCTACTGAAAGGGAGCTTGGTATCAAAAACGCGGGAATCCCCATATCGATCAGCCGCGGTATTACCCCTATGGAATTGTTGGTGTGAATCGTGGAAAAGACCAAATGTCCGGTGAGCGCCGCGTGAATAGCCAACGTCGCTGTCTCGGAATCTCGTATTTCTCCCACCATTATAATATCCGGATCCTGCCTCAATACATGCCGAAGTCCCGTGGCAAAAGTGTATCCTATTTCCGGGCGTACTTGCGACTGGCTCACTCCTTCCATATTGTACTCTATTGGATCTTCCAAGCTCACGACATTTAGCGACTCTTTGTCTATGGAAGATAACGACGCGTAAAGCGTGGTGGACTTTCCTGATCCGGTCGGCCCCGCTATTAAAATCATTCCGTATTGATTTTTTAGAGCATCGTTGACCACGTCAAGATTCCTGCCTATAAGCCCAAGATCCGGAAGTGTCCGTATGGAAATAGACGGATCAAGTACGCGCAGCACTGCCTTCTCTCCAATGCGCGTAGGGAAAGTAGAAACACGGAAATCTATCACTCGCCCGCTTACTTCCGTACTGAAACGTCCGTCTTGAGGAATGCGCATTTCGTCCAGCCGCAAATTTGAGAGTATAAAGCTTTCCATGCACGCGAAAGCGCACGCGCGTATTAGCCGATGTTGCCTCTATATGAATATCGGACGCTTTCCCCTCAACGGCGTGCTTTAATATTACGGCTACAACTTTGGTTACCGGCGCTTCTTTCAGCAGCGCCTCGGAGACCCGGAGCTTGCTGGGTTTTGGCGCTTTTTTCTCTTCTTCACGCTCGCGATCAAGCTCTACAAGAGCTTCTTTTATTTGAGACCTGAAAGTACGATATTGTCCGAGGGCCTTTTTAAAAGTATCCTGTGTTATTACATAAAGCTCCGGAACGACATCAATCCCCATAGCGATAAACCGTATTGCGTCACGAACCTTATAATCATCGGGGTCCACTAGACCAACCTTAAGCGTATTTCCGCTCCTCCCGAGAGGTATGATTTTGTACTGACGCGCCGCCTCCTCCGGAATCTGTTTCAGCAAATCTATTGAAATTTTATCAGTGTCCGCTATCGTGCCCCCGGGCAGTTTTGAAATTTCCGACTTTGCCGACAATACGTCCTGGGAGGATATATTTGGATCGTCAAGAAGCATCAGCTCCAGCGAGCCCTCTACGTCTTTCAGCTTACGCTGAAGCTCCTCTGCTTTTCCGGACGAGATCAGTTTCTTTGCCGAAAGCTTATCAATAATTTTCTGTTCGTAATTTGTCATTCTGTTTTCGCGCCGTACGGCGCGAATGGATTGCTCCTGCCCGTCTCGATATCAGTCGGGAGCTTGCTATAGGGCACAAGACCCCTGAACCGCTCCTCTCCTAGAAGGCTCAGGTCGATCTTAATTTCTCTTATTTTTTTAAAAATATTAATTTCACTATCCACAACCACTTGCTCTTTCTTAGGCTGCTTAAAAGCGCCAAAGTACAAAACCCCAAGGGAAACTATGACAACAACGCCCGTCAGGGCTATCAAATTTCTCTGTTTTTTCCGTTGTGCTGTTAATGTAGCCATGTTTTCATACTCACTTTGAATGTTAGAATATCCGTCCCCGAACTTTTTGCCCCCACAGAAGAAAAAACAATACTCTCAACATCGAAAATTCTCAAACTTTTTTCGGCTTCCAGTAAAAATTGCTTAAATGATCCGTAGCTGCCGTGCAAAGCAACGCTTATGCCGAAGCCACCATCCTCTTCTTTTATTTCTATATCTTCGCCTATAAGGCCGGATGAGGAAATTAAATTATGCGTCAATATAAAAAGATTAGGCAAATCTGACTCATCGGGAAGAGCGGATTCCACCATACCTATATCGCTCCCAGATACGGAGTCAAATTGCGCAATCGCCTTCTTTGTCGTTTGAATCCTCTGCTCTATAATTTGCGCATCTGACTGCTTATTCTCAAACTCACCGCGCAATGCCTGAATTTCGCCGATCTTGGGCCGTACCAAAACAAATAAAACCGCTCCCGCAAGAGCAAGAACAGCAAATATTATTATCGTTTTAGGATTCATAAGTTATATAGGGATTTATCCACTTCAAAGCTAATCACAAACTCAACCTGCCCGGTCTTTTTTAATCTTACGTCCGATACCACAAGGTTGTTAATCGCGTCTTTTTGTTTCAGTGCCACCATCTGCTCTCCAAATGTCTCGTAGCTTTCCGTAAGTCCAGTCAGCCTTACGCCTCCATCCCGAGCCGTAAAATTAAAATTGGTAAATTGCACTTTAGTGTGCGTAATGGTTTCTAGGTACCCGAAAAGGGCGGAAGAATAGATATGGTTGTCTAAAATTAATCCCAGCTTGTCCAGCTTCGCGTCAAATCGAATAACGGCATTTTCTTTGTCCTCGTCGCGGTCTTCATTAAGGACTTTTACACGGTTATCTATATCCGTGATATTTCCGTTTAAAATCCCCTCATAAAATAAGGTTGCGCCGTAAAGGACAAATACAAGAACCAAAATTAAAAAGGATAAAATGCCTTTTTTATTTTTCCCGGCTGCGGCAAAGTTAAAACCTGCCCTCCTCTGCCGTTTCTTTTTTGGAATAAGAGAAACTGCCACGATTTTAAATTTTATCTAAATTCTCTCAGCGCAAGGCCCGTCGCAATAGAAAACGACGGTCCGAGGTCATGGAGAGTTGAATCTAGTTCCTTTGGATATATTATACCACTAAACGGAAACCCGACCACAACTTCAAGGCCTATGGTTTTGGCGGCATGCTCCCGTATACCCGGCATGCGTGCCGTACCTCCGACAAGTATCGCTTTTTTTATTTTAATATTCTTTTTCCTGGAATACTCATCAATTATACGGCGCCCTTCAAGAAATATTGAGTCCAGTAGCGGAAGGATTACATCGGCTCCGGCATCAATGCCCTTCTTCTTTTTTCGCTCTTCAGCCCGGGAAAAATCGATACCCAAAGAGCTTGCAAGGAGCTTCGTAAGTTCGTATCCGGAAACCTCTACTGTCCTTGAAAATACCGGCCAGTCGCCTTTCACAATGGAAAGGATTGTATTGCGGGAGCCAATGTCTATTATCAAATTACTGCCTTCATTGGCGGCAAAAGACCGGGCCAAACTAAACGTGTCAAGCTCGAGATGGGAAAGAGCAAGGCCGCTTAATTTCGCGATTTTTTGATATTTGCTTATAAGCTCTTTTGTAACAGCAACAATAAGGATATCTCTCCTGTCGCTCTTGGCGGTAAAATCCTGAACTTTGCCTCGCGGCGCCGGAATGGGATCGGTTGCCACCGAAGCATTTCCGCTGTTTTCCAGGCGCGTCCACTCAAATTGAACTTCGCTAAGCGGAAGGGGTATATATTTTTTTGCCTCGTATGATACAGCCCGATCCAGCTCGGCATCGGACATATCGGGAAGAGAAATTACGGTAGAAAAACCTGAAAATACAGGTATAGACATCGTCGCATCTGTGCTTATAATATGCGCCTCCTGAATAATAGTTTTTATTATGCGAGCGGTATCATTTGGAGAAAGTTTTACTGAACTGGAATAAAGCGCGCGCTCTGCCTCCGAAACAAACTCTCCGTAGTTTGTAAGCTCCAGCTTGTCTCCTTTCCGGGAAAATTCCACAATCTTAACAGACGAGGTTCCAATGTCCACGCCCAAACTTTTCTCCTTTTTGTTCCCAAAGGGATTTCTTAGCATAACTATAATAACATTGTAACATCTCGGACAATTTATAACTATACGATTTATTCACAGTTAGTAAAAAATGTGCTATTATATCTATATATATGATACCTTTACCCAAGTACCTGGAGGATCGCTTCACTCAACGCGCGAAAAACACGCTTATTTCCGCGTGCAAAATAAAAAACGCTCAACCCATACATCTTTTGCACGCGCTTGCCTGCGAGCCGGGATCCCTTGCAAAAAATATACTTGAGACCCATAAAATAACGGGTCAATACATAGCCCGATACGACAAAGTTACCAAATCCCCGCCTCGCAATAGGGCTAAAAAAATAACTATAAGCAGGGAGTGCCGGGAAATAATAAAAAGATCCGCGCAAATTGCCTCAAATCAAAATCAGCCGTATATAGGCACCGAGCATCTTTTATACGCTATAGTTACCGGCTCTAATCCCGTGCCCGACGTATCGCGCATACTCACGGACAAAAAAATCACGCAGATTAAAAAGCATCTGGATACAATCTTTTCTCAAAATATTGATTTATCTTCCTTCCCTAGTATATTGAGGCACAAGGGCTATACCGGAGGCATAAATCACATTAAGAATATGCACAAATCGGCAAAAGGAAATATAAAGATAAAAAAAGGCAAAAAGGAATCAAAATCGACCCCGGCTCAAACTCGTCGCGCCACGCAAACGCCGGCACTCGACGCTTTCTGTGAAAATCTGACCGCCCTTGCCCAAGCACAGGTACTCGATCCTGTTATTGGCCGCGAAAAAGAAGTATCGCGCATCATAAATATTTTATTGCGCAGATCAAAAAACAATCCCCTCCTTATTGGAGAGCCCGGAGTCGGAAAAACCGCGATAGTGCAGGGCCTTGCCCAACGAATTCACAATGGCGAGGTGCCAAGCCAGCTCCTCCACAAAAATATAATATCCCTGAATCTAAACTCTCTGGTTGCCGGCACAATGTTCCGTGGGGATTTTGAAGCACGGATGCAGGATGTAATTGAAGAGGCATCCAATGATAACATTATACTTTTTATAGACGAAATACATACAGTAATAGGAACGGGATCCGCACAGGGCTCGCTCGATGTCGCGAATATCCTAAAACCCGCGCTGTCTCAGGGAACCATCCAGTGCATGGGCGCTACAACCTTGGATGAATACAGAAAATATATAGAAAAAGACAGAGCCCTTGAGAGGCGGCTTCAGGTACTGGTAATCGAGGAAGAAAGCGAACGAGAATCAATAGCAACTCTTTTGCAGCTCAAAAAACTCTACGAAAAGCATCATGGAATAAGCATAGATGATGAAGCGGCCGAATCCGCGGTCACTCTTTCTGCGCGGTACATACGAGACAGATTTCTGCCGGACAAAGCCCTTGATGTACTTGATGAGGCGGCTGCGCGGCTAAAAAGCAAAGCCGCGATTACGAATCACACAAAAAAAATAAGAGACCTTGAAAAACAAAGGGACTCCCTGACACGGAGCAAGGAGAAATCCATAAGGGAAGAAAACTACCAGGATGCCATAGTGCTAAAATATAAAGAAGGGCTTGCCGAAGAAGAACTAAAACAATTCAAGAAAAAATTTGCCCTCTCCAGAGACAAAATAATTCTTAAAAAATCAGACATTGAGCAGACCGTAGAAGAAATGACAGGCGTGCCTATACAAAACGACAGGAGCGTTCAAGAGCTTAAGAAATTAAGTACTGCGCTCGCCAAAGAAATAATAGGCCAAAAGCAGGCCATATCCGAGATTATTGAAACAATAAAACGAAACAAGGCGGGGATTAGGAAACCCTCAAGGCCTGTCGGGTCCTTTCTGTTTATCGGTCCTGTAGGCGTAGGCAAAACTGCTCTCGCAAAAGCCCTTGCCGAGCACAACGCTCAAACACTCATTAAAATTGATATGTCCGAATACGCGGAGCCCCACACAATATCCCGCCTTATTGGCTCCCCTCCGGGATATGTAGGATATGGCGAATCAGGAGAGCTTACGGAAAAAATTCGCCGCTACCCCTATGCCGTGGTTCTTTTTGATGAGGTTGAAAAAGCGCATCCTCAAGTGCACAATCTGCTTCTTTCAATTTTAGAAGACGGGATGCTCGAGGATTCCAGCGGAAGAAGCGCTTCGTTTAAAAACGCTATAATTGTAATGACATCCAATGCGGGCTCCGATGAGTCGGGACAAACTAGCCCCCTGGGATTTTCCAAGTCAAGCAAAGAAACAGAAACAAACAGCTCTTATATTAAGGAGATAAGAGATACGCTGCGCCCCGAAATCATAAACCGCATTGATAGAATCGTGCCCTTCAAGCATCTTGGCAAAAAAGAGATTTTTGATATTACAAAATTATTTATAGAAAAATTGAGACTACAGTTGCCTCATTTGAATATAAGCATATCGGAAGAGGCCATAAAAAATACAGCACAGAAGGCCTACAAGCCCAAAGATGGCGCGCGGCATGTCCGCTCAACAATAGAACAACTCATTGAGGGACCCCTCGCGGAACACCTCATTCGTCACAATAAAGCAAAGAGTATAAAAATTGGCCTAAGAGGCGGGAAGATAGTGGTATCATAAATACCGTGGATTCTTTCATTGATATATTTCTGCCTAAAGTATGCCTTGGGTGTAAAACCGAAGGATTTTTTGTATGCACCGAATGTATAGAGGAAATTAGCGAGTATAAATACCTCGTCTGCCCTATATGCAAGAAAAGAAGCATTGACGGCAGAATAGACAAGAGCTGCCGCAGTGAATCGGGACTCACTCGATTTATGGGCTCGCCCCTCTCCCATTCGGACAAATCCGTAAAAAAAATAATCCATGCTTTCAAATATCAGCATGCGAAAGAAATCGCCAGTCCCCTTTCTGAAATTCTTATAGAGTTTTTAAACAAAAATAATTTTGGCAAAATTATATCAGAGTACAAAAGCCGGGTAATTTTTGTGCCGGTGCCGCTATACAACTTCCGAGAACGCGAACGGGGATTTAATCAGGCAATAGAGATTGGCAACTATCTTTCGGAATACTATAAGATTCCCCTTGAAGAAAAAGTATTGATAAAGCACAAAAATACCGAACCGCAAGCTGATGTCAAAAATAAAGAAGAGCGCGAAAAAAATATCGCAGGTGCATTTTCTATCAATCCAACGGGGTCTGACCCCGTTGGATTGATAGAAAATAAAATCGTCATCCTCATAGATGACGTTTATACAAGTGGAGCCACAATGCGCGAATGCGCGCTCACGCTTCGTAGCGCCGGAGCCGCGGAGGTCTGGGGAATTACGATAATAAGAGAGTAACCAAAAATCGCCGCGGAGGCGGGAGGATTCGAACCTCCGAGGGCTATGAACCCTTCCGGTTTTCAAGACCGGTGCAATAAACCGCTATGCGACGCCTCCAAAATAAGCGGAGAGGGAGGGATTCGAACCCTCGAGGGGCTTGCGCCCCTAACACCTTAGCAGGGTGCCGCTTTCAACCACTCAGCCACCTCTCCGTTTCGCCATGATACCACTCATCTTGAAGATGCTCAAGGTATATGATAATCTTTAGGTGATGAGCATACCAAAAGAAAATGTAGTAGATCTAAGGAAAGAAGCAAAGCAAGAAGCTCCACAAAAACCAGTTGCGGCCCCAAAGTCAAGCTCAGCTCCGCCAAAACCAGTAAAGAAAAAGGGTAGGCCCGCGCCGGACGAATTTGATGAATTTGAGGTAAGGCCGGAAATAAAAATTACAGCCATCGCAATTACAAGTATTGTTCTTCTGGGCTTAGTCGCATATTTTGCAGTATCGAAAAATTATCTTGCCTCATCCTTCTTCGCGCTTGCGGTAGCGACGCTTGCCATATCAATATTTACCAAATCCGCCAGCCGGCGGACCAAAACCAAACAAAACAAACCAGAATCGCTAGCGGATATCCTTTCCAAAATCATAGGATTATAACTTGCGCCCGTAGTTCAGTGGATAGAATGCAGCCTTGCGGAGGCTGAGGTCACAGGTTCGAATCCTGTCGGGCGCACCAATGAATCTTAGCACTCCCATATCACAAATAAGCCGCATCGGACCGATATATGCAAAACGACTTAATAAGTTCGGGATAAAGGAGGTAAAAGACCTTCTTTTTCATTTCCCTTCAAGGTACCAGGACTTTTCAAAAATTACCCCCATCGGGAAGGTTGGCATTGGCGAAACAGTAACCGTCATGGGCAAAATACTGGATATCGCAAATACCCGCACCCCAAGAAAGCGCATGAATCTGACAGAAGCGATCATTGAGGACGCATCCGGAGCTATTGTGGCAATATGGTTCAACCAACCGTTTTTAGTCCAGAACCTGCGCAAGGGACTCAATGTAGTGCTTTCGGGAAAAACAACATTTTCAAATGACAGCTTGTCTCTCTCAAGTCCGTCATACGAAATAGCTACACAGATTCAAAATTTGAGCCACACCGGCCGCATCGTACCCATATATCCCGAGACCGCGGGCATCACTTCGCGATGGTTCCGATATATTATAAAGCCCCTTTTGCCTTTGGCAGATAAAATTCCCGAGTATCTGCCGGCGGAAATTCTCGAGAGGAATGACATCCCCCCCCTGTCCCGAGCCCTGGCGGATATACATTTTCCCCAAACCCTCGCGGATTCGGAGGGGGCAAAAAAGAGAATTGCTTTTGGGGAGCTTTTCCTTATACAGACGGTCGCTCTAAAGGAAAAATTAAACATACAAAAACAAAAAGCTCCAAAAATAAAACTGGATGTCGCGCTTGCAAAGGAATTTGTATCATCGCTTCCCTTTAAGCTCACGGATTCCCAACGCAATGCCGCATGGGAAATCCTGCAGGATTTGGAAAAACCGCATCCCATGAATCGCTTGCTTGAAGGGGATGTGGGGTCGGGAAAAACAATAGTTGCCACACTTGCCGCCCTGGAAGCTGTAAAATCCGGATATCAGGTTGCCATATTAGCACCTACCGAAATATTGGCGGAACAACACTTTAACGGGCTTTCAAAATTTTTAGAACCCTACAGAATAACAATTGCGATACTCACGAGAAGCGCCCACAAAAGAACTTCTCAAAAAATAAAATACGCTCCGTTTAAAATATCCAAAACGCGCGTGGCAAAGGAAACGGGCGAGGGTAAAATTGATATCATAATCGGCACGCATGCGATAATTCAAGAGACGGTCCGCTTCAAAAATCTTGGACTTATCGTAATTGATGAACAGCATCGTTTCGGGGTCGAGCAACGCGCCCGTCTTCTGCGCGGGAAGTCGGCGATCCCCCATTTGTTAAGCATGACCGCAACCCCAATCCCCCGCACCCTTTCCCTTGCGATATTCGGGGATCTCGACCTTTCGCTCATCACGCAAATGCCCAGGGGCAGAAAGAAGATCATCACAAAAATCGTGGCACCCGCCGGACGGACGCAGGCATATGAATTTATAAGGAATCAAATAAACGAAGGGCGGCAGGCGTTTGTGATATGCCCGCTTGTCGAAGAGTCGGAAAAAATTGAAGGAAAAGCGGCAAAAAAAGAGCAGGAAAAACTTCAGAAAGAAATATTCCCGGATCTTAAAATTTCCCTGCTTCACGGCAAAATGAAAGGCAAGGAAAAGGAAAAAGTCATGCAGACGTTTAAGGACAGAGAGGCGGACATTTTGGTTTCAACATCTGTGGTTGAGGTCGGGATTGATATTCCAAACGCGACAGTCATGCTCATCGAAGGGGCGGACCGCTTCGGCCTTGCCCAGCTCTATCAATTTCGCGGACGAGTAGGCCGTGGCGAGCACCAGTCCTATTGCTTTCTTTTTACGGACTCCACTGCAAAGACAACCCGTCAGCGGCTAAAGGCCCTGATAACCGCGAAGAACAGCTTTGAGCTCGCGGAAGAAGACCTCAAGATTCGCGGCCCCGGCGACTTCATCGGTTCCCGCCAATCGGGCATGCCCTCCTTCGCCATGGCATCCCTCTCTGACCTTGAATTTGTAAAATCAGTCCGAAAAGAAGTGGAAAGCGTACTCTTAAAAGACCCGGACCTCACATCCAATTCGCTATTGCGCGAAAAATACGAAAATTTCCGCAAAGAAATACATTTTGAATAAAAATGCGCGAGATGAAGCTCCACGCATTTTTACTTCCTGAATTTTTCCGTTGGCCAGAAGTTGAGGTACTTGCCGAGCATAAGGCGAGTCTGGGCTTCTATTGACGGAAATGATCCAAGAATAACAAGGGTTATTGGAATTAGGAGCCACTGAAGTACCATAGCTACATATTTCCACCTGCCATACCGAGGAGGCCTTGGGGGCAAAATAACTATACTCAAAAACACAGATGACATAATCCCGACCATCGCTATAGAAAGCAGAACTCTTGTTACCCTGGGCAAGCTGTGTGAGAGAATCGTCGCGTTGAAGGCCTCCCCTCCCAATAAAAGAGGTAGCCATCCCAGAACAAAAATCAATATTGCATAAGTCCCCCAGGAAAAGAATCCCTCAATAGTATAGAAGCCGTATCGCCACATAAGAGATTTTGGAATCTTTCTATTTTTTAAAAATCCAAAAAGGAAATAAGCAATGTCTGCCGCACCATACGCCCAGCGCCGCTGCTGTTTATAAATATTCTTAAATGTCCCGAATGTAGATCTTGCGACATTCGCGTCCATATTCACAGGGTAGTAAAGTGACACAACGCGGTAATCTCCCCCGTAATAGAGAAAGCACTGCCAAAAAATTCTTGAATCCTCGGACACCACATTTGCTTGCCAAAATCCAATATCGACGAGCGCCTTAAATGGCATAGAATGCGAAGAAAAAGTGAGATGCTTTTCGGATCTCTCCTGATTCATTGTATGCCAAAAAGTAGAAGAAAAAGCCACAACTCTTGATATCGCGGGGGCTTCCCAAATATTGTTTATAAAAAACGGAATGGGCTGGAAACTGGACCGAAGGGGATTTTCGCAGGTCAGGTAGTGGTAAGCGACACAGCTAAAATAGTGCGGGTACACCACAGTGTCCGCATCCAGAGAAGATACTATTATATTCTCATAGGGAATGCTATTTTTATCTATAAAATTGTCCTTTGCCCAGATTCCCGCCCAGCGCTCATTTGAACCTTTGCCAGGAAGCTCTCCGGGCAAATTAGAAGGATGTGTTGTTATAAAAAAATTGGGAAATGTATCTTGAAACTCCGTCTTTAATCTCGCCGATATCACTTGAGCGCTATTCCCGGCCGCCTCTTCGGTGGCAAGCACTACAATCATTCTCTCTTTTGGCCAACGAGACCCCGCGATTGATTCTATGGCAGGATGCACTACATCGTAGGGCTCTTCGTGCATGGGCACTATGACTAAATGCCAGAGGTCGCTGCTACTTACAGCTGACGACTGACCATTAACCTCTAACTTGCGCGGAGGCAGTTCTTCCAACTCCGCCAGCCAGTCGCGTTTCATGTGCTCCTTCATCCGTCTATACGCGGACCGGGTATGTATGGAAAAATATAACACCTTAAAAATCCAGTACAAATCAAACGCAAGTATAAAAAATGCCACAAAAATCGGACTTGCCCAAGAAAAAAAGATTGCGAACGCAAAAGTTGCCCATATAAAAATACCGGGGAGCATTTCAAAAAATCTATATATAGCCCGTTCGCGGAAAATCGTAAGATCCTTAAAACTGCCTATAGACAAGTATTGTTTTTTGTTATCATTCATGCAGAACCCTTAAAGCATACTCCATTTCACCTAAAAAGTAAAAACCCCCGGCTAATCGTCGGGGGTTATATTTTTATGCGGCAGGGATTATATCTTCATGGATCTATGGTCTTTACCATCATAACTATCGACCACTCTGTCCACTTTAGTAAGTTCTCCCTCTTTATGCTCCACTATCTCGCCTGTCTCCAAATGAACTGTGCGTCCCCACAAGAAAAATATCTTCTCAAGGGTCCCCCGCTCATACTGCGGGTTTAATTCAAGCGTTGATACTAGCTGCGGGTCCCGCTGATGCACCAGATACAACTCTCTGTTATCCTTATAGTTGCCGTCTTTCACGTAAATTGTGGGGGTCCCGTAAAGCGTAAGGGACCGTTTTAAAATCGCCCGTATTACCTCGGGGCGATTCTCTACAATTACATCTATCATCTCCCCGGTTCGTTCATCCACCTGCTCCTGATATATATACAATGCCTGCTCGTGAATAAACTCATCTCTGAAATAAAGCTCCACTGCCATCCTGTCGCTGCAGCTAGCCCTAATCTCGAATATTTTTTCACGCCCCAGATTGGCTCCCGTATCCCAATAGGCCTTTTTATGCGGATCTTCGCATTCATCAAATTCTCTGCCGAAACGTCCCCTGTCCCACTGCTCCCTTACATACTCGTACAAGCCAAATCCCACGCGATACCAATTCAAAGATTTTTTATTTTCACGAAGTACCGATGAATGAAACCTGTTAAATACGCCGTGCTCTTCTGCGGTCAGGAGCCCTTCCTTAAAAAGCTGTCTCATTATATGCACATGCACATACGTCGCCCAGCCCTCATTCAGCAGCTTTGTCCTGCCATTCGGCGAAAGCGCGCGCGCCTGATTACGGAGGACCGAGAGTATATCCGCACCCATTGGCCTCAACGGCTTTGGCGAATTCGCTTTTATGTAGCGAAGCAGGTCATACTCCGGCTGGGGAGGGGTTTTAAACATAAGCTCTTGAAGTCTTTTCTCTACGGCCTGGGCTTCCTCTTTTGTCTGGGGTTTTTTAAACTCACCCCGGATCGTGTCCGGCCGTTCAAGCTTTGCCCGTTCAATTTCCATAAGGTATTCACGCATTTCTTCCTCGGGCACTTCTTCGGCAAAGGGGTCCAGGTCCTGATGCCACTGTATGGCCATTGCGGCGTCAATAATACTTTCTACCTCGTCTAATCCGTACCTGTCGGTATATTCCTGGAAACGATCCGCGGCATTGCGCGCCTCGTCTGCAATATCTCCAAAAGAACGGCCTTGCTGGCAATATCTGTTCGCAAGGAAGAAGTCCACATGCCCATAAACATGCGCGAGAATAAGGACGTTCAGGGCAAGTGGATTCGTCTCAACAAGAAAAGCTTTGGGGGCCTC
>CAJXHR010000006.1 GCA_913054525.1 uncultured bacterium
TGTGACAGAGTTGTCGTTTAGAGTATCGAAATCAATAGTGATGCAAAATGGCGTGCCCGCCTCGTCCTGGCGGCGGTATCTGCGGCCCACAGAACCCTGCTCGTCGTACTGAGTCGTAAAATGAGGCTTTAGCATATCAAACACCTCTTTTGCCTTTCCTGTAATCTCCGGCTTGTTTTTCACAAGAGGAAGCACCGCGACTTTGGTAGGCGCAAGCCGTCTATCAAGCTTGAGCACAAGCTCTTCTTCTTTTGTGGACTCTGTGGTTTCGGTGCGGCCTCCTTTTACGCTTTCAAGCGCGTCAAGTAGAAACACCAAAACGCTTCTGTCCGCGCCAGCCGAAGTCTCAACGACATAGGGATAATAATCTTCATACTTAAGATCTTGCCCGCTATGCTTTGCGTGATTGCTAAGATCCCAATCCCCCCTGTCGTGGATTCCCTCTATCTCGCGCCACCCGAATGGGAAGTTATATTCTATATCCATCGCCCTGCGCGCGTAATGAGCAAGTTCATCTTTTTCGTGGTCACGAAATCTTAGATTTTCTTTTTTGATGCCCAGATCTATATACCATTGCATCCTCTCCTCTTTCCACTGATCAAAAAATTTATCGGCTTCGTCGGGCTTTACGAAATATTCAAGCTCCATCTGCTCAAACTCTCTTGTGCGATAAATAAAGTTGCCGGGCGTTATCTCGTTGCGAAAAGCTTTACCTATTTGCGCAATACCAAAAGGAATTTTTACACGCGCCGTATCAAGCACGTTTTGATAATTCATAAAAATACCTTGCGCGGTCTCCGCGCGCAGATAGCTTACGGTACTTTCATCTTCCACGGGGCCGACGTGCGTCTTCATCATCAGATTAAACTTACGCGGCTCTGTAAGCTCGCCTCCGCACGCGGGACATTTTTCTTCTCCTTCGGCACCGCCTTCCGCACGCGGCTTATCGGCGCGAAATCTTTCGTGGCATTTCTTGCACTCCACAAGAGGATCGGCAAATCCCGCGGAAAGATGGCCCGATGCTTCCCACACTTTGGGCGACATCAGATTTGCGGCGTCCACGCCCACAACGTCCTCGTGCATCTGCACAATCGAGTGCCACCACGCTTTTTTTATATTATTCTTCAGTTCCACCCCAAGCGGCCCATAGTCATACACGCTGGAAAACCCGCCATAAATAGACGAGCTTGGAAAAATAAATCCCCTCCTCTTTGCAAGCGATATTACATTGTCCATTAAATCTGCCATTTCTTAATTTTAGCACTATTGCTTTATTGCACAACTCCATCCCCCTTCCGCATGCCTACGTCATCAGGCAAAGTGGTGTCTATGGACGGCGCAAAACTTTCTATAAACTCATCAGCGAAGGTATCCTGTCCGCTTATTTTTGTCCTCCCAACAAGCTCCTCAACTTGTCCGCGAATCGCATTTTGGGGTGTCAACGAAACTTGAAAAGCAACGGTCTCTGCCGGGAACACATGCCCCACGCCCCATGAGAGCCCCCCGACATCCCAAGATACGCTATGCGTCTTTGAGTCATACGAAAGTTTGTTTGCAAAAGGATATGTTTTTTCCTCAAAAACAACGCTCCTGGACAGAGGCGCCTCTACCCTCACGCCGGACATTTCATTCAAGCTGTTTTTTATCTGCCAGGAGATAGTGTAAGTGGTTTTTTCTGCGACCTTCGGAGGTATTGGCCCGGAATTTGAGAAAGGACCCTCATAATAATACGCGCTGCTTGATATATTCAAGAACGTACGCACTTTAACGCGCGAGATGCTCTCCGCCCTGAGAGACAGCCCCTTAAGCGCAAGCGGCAAATTGGGAGAATCCATAACGGCACGGCTCTTTAGCAATATATTTTTATCCCTGTAGCTTTTCGGAGAAAGATCCGTCTTTAGGGAGACAGAAAACTCCACACTGCCGCTTGCCTCCTTAGCAAGCCGCGAAAGCTCGGGAATAAAATTTTTGTCCCAGATAATTGTCCTTGTATTTGCGTTGAAATATCCAAAGCCCGCATCCAGGGTCGCAAGATCAAAAGTGCTCCCTTCCAGCGTCGTCGTTATAGAGGCATTTTCAATATCAACTCCGCTTTTGTTCTTGTAATCAATCCTGAAGTTTAGCTTCTCTCCCGATGAGGCAATATATTCGGAAACGCCACCTTGTGGTGAGCCCGCCGAACCATTAACCGTCTGGGAAAACTCCAGAGGAGCTGAAGATATTCTCACTTTTCTAGAGGCCTTGTATTGCTGAGAAAATACGCCTTCCTTATTC
This sequence comes from uncultured bacterium, assembly GCA_913054525.1. GTDB lineage: Bacteria > Patescibacteriota > Minisyncoccia > Spechtbacterales > HO2-43-30 > CAJXHR01. Next base: position 2,275 of record CAJXHR010000006.1, read on the forward strand.
AAAGTTCCAAAAAGAAGATCAAAGTTTTTTGCTTCGTTTTCAGCGCCGCGTATGACGCCTTCAAACTCCACTGCGTAGCTTTTTTTCGGTTCAACTTTCTCAAATATCCAGGTTGTCGTATCTTGCGGCTTCGGCTCCGCGTCATGAAGACTGAAGTCCTCGGGCAGCATTATTCTTACGGCGAGCGGGAGCGACTCCAGCTCCTTCTCTGCCAAAAAATGAAACGTACCCCGAAGCTGCTGGCCATTCACGGCTTTTTGGGGAAGATCGAAAATCACAGTAAGGGGAAGCGACGCTATAGCTACACGAATATTTGCGGTGCTTTCGAACGTTCCGCTCAAATTCTTCGGCGTGTATTCGGCCCGCACCTTGATAGTTCCTTCTCTCTGGGTTTCATTTGCAAATACATTAATTTTTTTCGAAATTTCTTCTTTCTTCCTTACGCTTTCAAGCTCAAGCATCTTCTCGCCTCTGCTGCCGTCTTCAAATGACAAAAATTCCGGCAATGTTACATATATATATGCGTTTTCCAGTTCGAATCTTGATTTATTTTCAACTTTTACTTCAAACTCTACCTTCTCCTGCGCCTTAAAGTTTTCAGGCCCCTCTACGGAGAGGATAACATTAGACGCGGAGAAATTTGTCCTCGCCAAAAAAAGATATCCGTAAAAAGCAAAGGCCGCTGCGGCGAGAATCAAAACAGTTTGCCACCACGATATCCTCCTCTTAAATAATATTATTTTGTATATTAGATTATTGGTATCCATGAAGAAAATCTGTAGCGGAATATATATTCGAATATATCCGTAAACGCTTTTTCTATGTCCCACAACTCCCGCCGGGACAATCGTACGCTTGGATGCTTGGCTCCCCTAAGCATTTCCAAAAGGATGAGAGAATTCTTTGAAAATTTTTTGGTGTAATCGGGGAGTATTTTTTCTGCGTTCATTGAGTATCCCTGATTTTCCAAAATGGTCATTTGGAATTTTTTTTGAATCAGCCAGGCATGGAGGCCCGGGTCTTCGGCTTGGGCGCATTCATGCAGCTTTTTCAAGGTTTTCCGGAAAAAATTAAACAAATTTCTATCGCGCAGATTCTCTTCAAAAATATCCGCAATGCTCCTCGCGCAAGATACAGCCGCGCCATATATATAGGGGTCTTTTACGATATCTTGAAATCTCTCCCGCGTATCTATCCCTGTGAGTATAAAAAAATTATTCCCTTCTACGAAAATTATATCAACAAAATTAAAAATGTCTAAATTTCCCCGCAGTTTCGCTTCAATGCGCTTCGTCCCCTTTGCGACCACGGACATCTTCCCGAATTCCCTTGTATACAAAAAAACTCTCTCATCCCACTCCCTAAAATCCTCTCGTTTCAAAATTATGCCGCGCGCCGTATACATACAATAACTCTATCATATACCGAAACAAGCCAGCTTTCAACGGCTCAATACTTTAAAAGTATTGAGCCGTTGAAAATTGATAAAACGGTTGTAATCGAATTACAACCGTTTTATCAAAATTATCTAGCTTTTTTTAGATTATCTCAAGTACCGTATATTTCCGCTTTCCTGCCGGGGTTATGACTTCTACCGCATCGTCTTTCTTTTTATTTAAAAATTCCTTTCCCAAGGGGGAGTCAAAAGAAATTTTTCCTTCTAGCGGATTTGATACTTCAGGGCCCACAATTGAAAAAGTGCGCTCCTGTGCGCTCTCTTCATCGCGCACGCGAAAAGTAACGCCGATATTAATAGTATCCGCCGATCCGCTTCCCTCTTCTACGATTTCGGACATCGCGAGTTTGTTTTCTATTTCCCGCAGTTTCGTTTCTATTTCCGACTGCCTTTCTTTCGCCTCGCTATATGCCGCGTTCTCGGAAAGATCGCCTTGGGAAATTGCCTCCTTAAGGTCCTTGGCAACCTGCGGCCGATCTATATTATAGAGACGGCTAAGCTCTGCCTTTAATTTGTCCTGCTCTTCTTTGGTTATTATATTTGTCATATTTTTAAATTTTTTTAATCCCCACCCACACCTTTTTACCCTCCCATTCAAACTCTCCCTCTGCTTTGAAAACTTTTTCCTTGTCTCCCGCCTCCATAATCTTAGGCGCGTTATTTTGTTTTTCGATATGGTCCTCCCGATTACGTATAATAGCACTTAAATCGGGGGTTGTAAAGCAACGAAGCTCAATCTTGTCTTTGGGGGTAAATCCCCCCGCCCTGCGCAAATCCTGTACATGGCGCACAAGCTCATTTATAAATCCCTCTTCCCGAAGCTCCGGCGTAAGTTTTGTATCCAGCAATGTCTTCGCGCCTTTCTCTACCTTTTTTACATTTATTTCTTCCGCGATAATGCTTGCAATTTCTTTTGGCAATACAGCGCTCACTTTGAGTACCGCGAGCGGTTGGCGCACTCGTATCCCCGCCTTTGCGCGAAACTCATGCGCTTGCTCTACAATTTTTCTCGCAACAGCCATCTCTTTTTCCAGTTTTGTATTTATTAGTTTGGTATCAGCTTTTGGAAAATCTTCCCAATGGACAGAATTAGCTTTTTTAACTTTGAATTCCTGAAAAATTTCTTCGGTAAGGAATGGCACAAATGGTGCACATAACTTGGCAAGTTCCGCCAATACATATCCCAAAACTTGCTCGGCTTCTTTCTTGCCCCGGATATTTTCCGGATTCTGAAATCTTTTGCGCGAACGGCGCACATACCAGTTGGAGAGATCGTCTATCGCAAAACTTTCGATTCCACGCGCGGCACCTGTTACATCATACAAATCGAGTTTTTCCGTGACATCGCCGACCAAAGTATTGAACCGAGATATGACCCATTTATCTAAATAATTTTTACTTTTTGGCTTATAACTGTCAAATTTCTTGCCCGTACTATACGTTTTGTAAAAAACCAGCGTATTGGCAAGCGTAGAAACAAACTTCCGATAAGTTTTTTGAAGTTCTACTTCGTCAAACTTCTTATAATCCCCGGGCTGATTTACTGTGTAGAAATACCACCGAAGCGCGTCTGAACCGTATTTTTCTATCATACTCCAAGGATCCACAACGTTCCCTACGCTCTTTGACATCTTCTTGCCTTTTTTATCCAATACATGCCCGAGGGAAATAACATTTTTATACGGCGCCTCCCGCCCGAGCACCGTTGAGACGGCAAGCAGTGTGTAGAACCAGCCTCGCGTCTGGTCTATGCCCTCACAAATATAGTCAGCCGGAAATCCTACAGGCGCTGAAGCAAACGGCATGCTTGCCGAATCAAACCATACATCAGCGAGCGCTTCCTCGCGCTTCATTGTGCCTTTGCATTTACACTTGAAGGTTATCTTATCTACATAAGGCCTGTGAAGATCCACCTCTTTTTTATTATTTCGTGGAATCTGCTTTCCAAACTCCTTTATGGACCCCACAACTTTTATATCGTTGCATTCCTGGCATCTCCATATCGGCAAAGGCGTACCCCAGTACCTATTTCTTGAAAAATTCCAGTCCTTTACTTCGCGCAACCATTCGCCAAATCGACCTTCCTTTATATGTTTCGGCACCCAGTTTACGGCTTTATTATTTTTTATGAGCTTTGCGCGCAATGCGCTCATTTTTATAAACCACGACTGCATAGCGTAATAAAGAAGCGGGGTCTTGCATCGCCAGCAGAAAGGATAGGAGTGAGTGTATCTTTCTTTTTTATAAAGCAGATTTCGCGCGGCTAAGTCGGCGATAATGCTCGGCTCCGCGTCTTTTACAAACTCGCCCAGCCACTGCGGAACAAGTTTATTAAATTTTCCGGACTCGTCTACTGTGTGTACTTTGGGAAGCGCTAATTTCTGCCCGAGATTATAGTCATCTTCTCCGTACATTACGGCAGTATGAACAATGCCTGTGCCCTCTTCTGTAGTCACAAAATCCGCAAGGGCCACGTAGTGTTTTTTCTCGGGCTGATTTTTCAGAGAATCAAACAAGGGCTCGTATTCCATCCCCTCCAGTTCCTTGCCTTTAAACTCTTTTACAACTTTGTATTCTCCCTCCAGAATACTTAGCCGCTCTTTAGCCAAAATATAGTGTTCGTCACTCTGTTTTACCAGCGCGTAGTCAATCTTCGCGCCCACTGCCAACGCAACATTCCCCGGGAGTGTCCAGGGCGTAGTTGTCCAAGCTAACAGATAGCTTTTAACTTTTAGCTTATAGCTTATAGGGTTCTTAATTTCAAACTTAACGAAGACAGAGTCTTCTGCCACATCCTCATATCCCAATGCCACTTCGTGAGAAGAAACTGATGTCCCGCAGCGCGGACAATACGGAGCCACCCTGTGACCTTCGTAGAGCAAGCCCTTCTCATGCGCCTGCTTTATAATCCCCCAAAGTGCCTCCATATACTTGGCATCGTAGGTGATATAAGGATCTTTAAGGTCCAGCCAAAAAGCTATGCGCTCTGTAAGCGAATCCCACTCCTGCTTGTATTTCCATACGGACTCACGGCACTTTTCGTTGAACTTTGCTACGCCATATTTTTCTATATCCTTTTTGTTCTTAAGGCCAAGTTCCTTCTCCACTTCAATCTCAACAGGCAGACCGTGCGTGTCCCATCCGGCTTTGCGCTCCACCCTGTATCCTTGCATTGTCTTGTAACGACAAATTATATCCTTATATGCACGGCTCAAGACATGATGAATGCCTGGCCTGCCGTTCGCCGTCGGCGGCCCCTCATAAAATACAAAACTCCGACCCTTGGGCCGGTTTTCCACGCTCCTCTCAAATGCGCGTATCTGTTTCCAAAATCTTAAAATTTTTTCCTCTTGCTTGGGCAAATCCATAGATATATACTATTCGAATTTTACCTCTTCGGCAAGGCAGCGAATAAAAATCACCCCGCAGCTGCGTGGTGATTATAACCCGACTTATTCTTCTTCCGCTTCTTTGAAATTAGTCAGCGGGAATTGCCGGCCCAAAAATTTTTTGATTTCGGACCCTGTCAACTCTTTAAATTTTCTCGCTTCAAGGACAAGAACATCCAATATGGCAACGCCAATAGCTGTCTCGTCTTCAATGTGCATTATAATCTCGCCGGGGGTCACGGGCACGTCTATCGCCGTAAGATACAATGGCGTATTTTGATTTGGGTGATTTTCCGCCCATTCTTTCAAGGCCGATAAAATTCTCCGGCGTTCCGCTGGCGTCCCCGGATCCTCCTCTCCCCTTTCCGGATAATGATATTTCGAATAATCGTACATTTAATACCCCCCATATTTTCTCTTGCGGTTCCGGTAGGCATTAAGGGCTCTGGAAAAATCCTCTTTCCCAAAAGCCGGCCAGGGCTTGCGCGAGTGGTAAAACTCCGCGTACGCTCCCTGCCAGAGCAGAAAGTTTGATATACGCCGCTCTCCGGCCGTCCTTATTATAAGATCGACATCCGGCAGGCCCGCGGTATAAAGCTGCTGCGAAACAGCGCTTTCGTTTATATAGGCGGGGTGAACATTAAGGCGCACTATCTCTTTCACAGCACGGACAATCTCTTCCCGGCCGCCATAGTTTATGGCAATAACAAACGTGCCTTCAATATTTTGAGAAGTCTCCTTCTCGATGCGCTCCATGCTTTCAGCCAAGTCCGCAAAACCCCTTGAAATAAAATCCGCCCTGTTGCCTATAAATCTTATCCGTATCCTATCCCCGACAAAATTGAGTAAATCTCCCTCGCATGCCTTGCGGAAAATATCAAAAAGAAAATTTACCTCTTCAGCTTTTCTCTGCCAATTCTCGGTGGAAAAAGCATAGACCGTCACCACCTCAACGCCTTTTTCAAAAATAAACGGTATCAGATTTTTCGCATTTTCGTATCCCGCAAGGTGCCCCGCAGATCTTGGCAGTCCTTGCGCCTCGGCCCAGCGGCCATTACCATCCATGATTATTCCAACGTGCTTGGGAGTTTTAGATTCGGTAACTTTCATCATCTCTTGCTTCCTATTCTTTTAGCGCCTTTTTTTGAATTCCTGCCGCTCGGCATGCCCCGCAGAGCCAAGAAATAATCCGATAATTACAAGCCAAATGCCCTGCAAAGGATGCATTGGCAATATGCCAATGACTATCATAAGCCCTAATGCTATCGTTGCGTAGCTTATTATACTTCCAACAGTAGCGGCTATTCCGTATGCCCTTTTTTCCCCTACTCTTAAAATTTTAAGAATCGAGAAGAACATCCTTCCCCCATCAAGGGGAAATGCCGGAATAGTGTTGAATGCGGCAAGAAGAAAGTTTATGAACATCAAATATTGACACAGCAGGAAGACGGGAGTTGAGAATTGCCCGGCGCGGGCGCCTTCAATCTTAAGATAAAGCCCTAAAAAAGCCAGCCCCAAAACAAAACTCGTAAGCGGCCCTATTGCCACAATAAGGAATTCCTTGAGCGGCGTAGCCTTATCTTTCATATCCTCATCGTTAAGCATTGACACGCCGCCTAGCAGAAAAAGCGTTATTCCGCCAACCCTAATGCCAAATGCCTTCGCAACAAGGGAATGGCCAAATTCATGGATAAGAACCGAAGTAAAAAGTAAAATTACAGCCGCCATCCCAAGGACCCACCCCACAAGGTTTGAGTCATGAAATAGCAAGGGAAAATTCTTATTCAGGATACCAATGAAAGATGAGCTCATAGTCCAAGAGCCGAGAGCGAAGACCAACAACCAACTAAAGTGTATATAGACATCTATGCCGAATAATCTGAAAATCCGCAATTTTGCGCCCAGCATCTGCCGGATCCACGAGCCTTTCGGTTTCATGTCGCCTCCGAAATTTTAAAAGTTCTGTATGATTAATGGCTAAAAAATACCATAAAATCAGCAAATTGGCAAAGTTTTATATCTTGCCAAAAGGCCTTTACAAATATATAAAAAGGTGATATACTAGCAATATCTTACCAGCAGGAGAAACGAGATGCCGGTTGAACAGTTCGAATGCAGACCCAGCGAGGTTAGAGGAAAGGGACGATCCCTTCCGGTACCAGCGTGTACCGTGCCCCTGGCAGGCGTCATCGGAAGAATGGAATCGGAGGTGGCTGTAGCAGCCATCACCCAGGTTTGTCAGCAGGATGGCGACGACTGGAGAGACGTGACCTCCGTCGAGTTCGGCGCCATGCTCCAAGCATATGAGAACTCCAACGCCATTCTTGCAACTATGCATGGGGGAATTCTCAACGCCCTGAACGAACTACATCATAAGGGACTTGTCCTGATAGACAGAGACAAAAACCCTCACATTATTTCTATTACTCCACAGCTTGTGGAGTTAATACAGTAGAAAGATTCTGGATCAGCGCCTGGAACTGAAAAATCCCTTACCCCGAGCTTTTATGGCTCGGGGTATTTGTTTGCCTAAATGGTAGCCCCAAGGAGAATTGAACTCCTGTTTCTTGGATGAAAACCAAGTGTCCTGGTCCACTAGACGATGGGGCCTAGCGCTGATATTTTAGCATATTTCTTGCAAAAGCTCAATATTTGGCTTATCTAAAACAAATAAAATCCGCGATATTACGCGGATGTTGTTCTTATTGCCTCATCCTTTTTATAAATTCGTCGATGTCGCCCATATCGTGATACAGGCCAAATCCGAACCTTACGTATGGGTAGCGCGCGTCTACAATAATCCCCCTTTTCTTTAGCGCATCTACTGTCGCGCTAATATCATCCGCCTTATAGCTTATAAAATGCCCGCGCTTAGAGGGATCCGAGGGAGTAACCTGATTGGCAGAATCTAAAACCGGAAAATCTATACTGCCGATCTGTTCCAAAAAATAATCCTGGAGCCCAGAAACATGGTTATGTATTTTATCAACGGTTAGCCCCGCATGATCCATCCATTCCATAACGGCGTTAAAGCGGTAAATTCCGCTTGGGTCGAATGTGGCCCCCCAAAACCTGAAGGCATCATTACTATAAGAGACAGTATCACTTCGGGGCCTCTCTATGCTGCCAAGTTCAGCGAACCACCCCGTGTCCATAGGACGCAACTCGCACCCTTGGGGGATGTGTAGAAAGCATACCCCTTCGCCGCTTTGCGCATATTTATAGCCGCCGGCAAGATAAAATACTCTTTCCTGAATAGATCTTAACGATGTTGGCAAGGCGCAAAATCCATGATACCCGTCTATTACTATAACTGTATCAGGGTATCGTACCGCGCTAACTATGCCATCTAGATCCCCTATAGCGAACCCCGAGTCAAAGAAAACTTGGCTAAAAAAAACAAGGTCGAATTTCTGCTCAGCTAAAATTTTCCTGAATCTGCTTTCGAAGTTTTTGAACGGAAATACAGGGACGCGTTCTACTGAAACCGTATCTAATTCTTCAAGGCGGGAAATTTGCCTTGAAAAACTATGAAACTCGCTGTTGGTCGTTAAAACTCTAAGTGGCTTGGTCCAATCGAACGCAGATAATAATCGCATCACAAACTCGTGGGTATTGGGAGCAAAGGCAATATGATCGGAGTGATCAAGGCCAAGGATAGAAGCAATACTGCCTTGCGCCCTTGGTATCACTTCGCCAAAAATATGAGACCATTTGTCATCCGCATATTTTGCCGCATCGTCCCAACAAGCCAAAACCGCGTCCCTGGTCACATCCGGCCAGTAATGGTGGCTATGAGCAGTAAAGCGAAGTAACCCTTTATCTCTTGACAAAAAATGCGAGTAGTGGCTTTTCAGATTCATATATATCCACTCCTTGCCTGATAAAATTTATTGTTAAGATGCTGTAGCGCCTGATATTTTATCATATTTCTTGCAAAAGTTCAATATTTGGCTTATATTAACCTTAATTATGAGAATTCTAGCCATCGAAACATCCTGTGATGATACATGCATAGCAATCGTAGAGGCATCGCCAAGGCGGGGGAGTAAAATCCCTCATTTCCGCGTGCTTGCGAATGTTATATCCTCTCAAACGGAGATTCATAAAAAGTATGGTGGAGTAGTTCCGAGCTTGGCGAAGAGAGCGCATCAAGAAAACCTAGTGACTGTACTAGAAAAAGCACTAGGTGAAGCTGGCATGAAATTATCCCCCTCCGCGAAATCCTACACAAAAGGACAATCTAAAATTAAAAATGCTGGAAAAATACTGGAACGCGAGCCGGAGTTACTGGAACAGTTTATAAAAACAGTTGTTCCGATACCGAAACCAAAAATTAACTTCATCGCAGTGACGCACGGACCGGGGCTTGAGCCGGCGCTATGGGCTGGAATAAATTTTGCGCGGGCCCTCTCTTATTGGTGGAGAATTCCTCTGCTTGGAGTGGACCATATGGAGGGACACATAGCCGCCAATTTTCTACACACGGGGAAGGTTGAATTCCCGGCTATTGTCCTTGCAGTCTCCGGCGGACATACACAACTCATCTTGGTGAAAGATATTTTGAAATATAAATTAATTGGGGAGACCGTTGATGACGCGGCAGGAGAGGGATTTGACAAGGTAGCGAGAATGCTTGGCCTGTCTTTCCCTGGAGGCCCCAAAATCGCAAAGTCCGCAAAAGGCGGGAATCCAAAGGCCTTTGATTTTCCGCGGCCAATGCTTCATTCAAAAGATTATAACTTCAGCTTTTCGGGACTTAAAACAGCGGTTTTGTACACCATTAGAGATTTAACGGTTACTTCAAAAATCAAGAAGGACATAGCTGCATCCTTCCAGCAGGCCGCGGTTGATGTTTTAATTGCAAAAACTATCAGAGCCGCGGAAGAATATAAGGTAAAAACAATAATGCTAGCCGGAGGAGTAGCCGCAAATGAAGAGCTCCGCAAGCAATTTGGGGAAGTCATAAAAAAAGAACTCCCAGATACACTATACAAAATACCACATACATCATTAGCCACCGACAACGCCGCCATGATAGCCGCTGCAGCGTACTTTCGCCGTAACAAAGCAACCCTCACCCGCTGGAAAACATTGAAAGCCAACGGAAATTTGAAAATTGGCTAGGATTCTGCAATAATAAATTCATGCCAAAACAAAAAGAGCTTCCCAAGGCCTACGACCCAAAGGCCACCGAGAAAAAAATTTATGACCTCTGGACGAAGAGCGGCTTTTTTAATCCCGATAAACTGCCCAAGCGCCACAAGAAACCTTTTGCTATTGTGATTCCCCCGCCGAATGTTACGGGAGAGCTTCATATGGGGCACGCGCTAAATGCGGTAATACAGGATGTGATAATCCGCAAAAAGAGGATGGAAGGATACAAAACCCTCTGGCTTCCGGGCACCGACCATGCGGGAATTGCAACGCAGAATAAAGTAGAGCAAAAACTAAAGAAAGAAGGAAAGTCCAGGTTTGATCTCGGAAAAGAAGAATTCACTAAGGAAGTATGGAAATGGAAAGAACAATACGGAAATATAATTCTCGATCAGCTAAAACAACTGGGCGCCTCCTGTGACTGGTCCCGGACGCGATTTACCATGGACAAAGAATATATGAAAGCCGTAGAGAAGGCATTTTTGCATTATTACAAAAAAGGATGGATTTATAGGGGGTTGAGAGTCGTGAATTGGTGCGTGCGGTGCGGGACATCACTGTCTGATCTTGAATTGGAATATAAAGAAAAGGAAGGAAAATTGTGGTACATTCGCTACCCGCTCAAAATAAAAAATGAAAAAGTAAAAAATACAGATAAAAATCCGGAATCTATAAAATATATAACAGTAGCGACCACCCGACCCGAGACGATGCTTGGGGACGCGGCGGTGGCTGTAAATCCCAAAGACGAAAGATACAAAGACTTAATCGGACAGACGGCGATACTTCCCATTCAAAAAAGAGAGATTCCTATAGTAGCGGATAACGCGGTGGATCCCGAGTTTGGCACCGGCGCCGTAAAAGTAACGCCGCTTCACGACGCCAACGACTGGGAAATGGGCGAGCGCCATGCTCTCTCTCAATACAAAATAATAAATGAGCAAGGCCGCATGACCGCACAAGCCGGCCCGCTG
>CAJXHR010000007.1 GCA_913054525.1 uncultured bacterium
CTTGCCATGCCCGCAGGGCCGTGATATCGTTATTGTGCTGTGAGGAATTAAGCGCGCTCTTATTATAAAAAGGAGGCAGTATATGAGCGAACGATGCACGGGAAAATCAGTCGGTGGAATTTGCGAGGATAACGGCAGGATTCTGATGATTTTCCGGAGATATGAGCCGTATGGCTGGGCATGTCCGGCGGGGCACGTAGAAGAAGGCGAGCATGTCGAAGATGCCCTAATTAAAGAATTTGACGAAGAAGTAGGCCTCAAAGTTGTAGGCATGGAGCAGCTGGCAAAGGAAGAGGTACCTTGGAATAATTGTTACCAAAGTGAAGGGGCGGGTCACAGATGGTGGGTATTCAAAGCATTTTGTCTTGGAGAATTAAAAGTCGGCGAAGAAGAGACAGTGACAGATCCAAAGACAGGAAAAAGCTGGGGATGGTTCACTCGAGAAGAAATAGGGGATTTGGAACTAGAGCCAGTTTGGCGCTACTGGTTTGAAAAATTGGGATATATCAGGTCCTCGCAATAAGCGGGGATTTTTGTTAATATGATTTTATGGCAAAGTATATACCTACAATAGGTTTAGAAATACACGCTGAACTAAAGACGAAAACAAAGATGTTCTGTCCTTCCCTGAATGATCCCGAAGAGAAAAAGCCAAATGTTAATGTTTGCCCGATATGCATGGGGCATCCGGGTACTTTGCCGGTGCCGAATATAGAGGCAATCAAAAAAATTATACAAGCTGGCCTTGCGCTGAATTGCAAAATCGCGGAATTTTCAAAATTTGACCGCAAAAATTATTTTTATCCTGATTTGCCCAAGGGTTACCAGATATCTCAATACGATAAGCCGTTTTGCGAGGAAGGGCATCTAGAGACATACGAGGGTAAAAAAATACGTATTACGAGAATACACCTGGAAGAAGACGCGGGGCGGCTTATCCATCCCAAAGATGTCGACTATTCCCTGGTTGATTTTAACCGGGCAGGAGTGCCGCTGATGGAGCTTGTGACAGAACCGGAGATGCACACTGCAGAAGAGGCGCAGAGCTTTGCCGAAGAGCTACAGCTAATTTTAAGATATCTTGGCGTGTCTGATGCGAATATGGATAAAGGTCAGATGCGAGTAGAGCTAAATATTTCTCTGGCGTCTGCGGGATCGAAAAAACTTGGAACAAAAGTAGAAGTAAAGAATTTGAATTCGTTTAATATTGTGGGTCGGGCCGCGGCTTATGAAACCAAGCGCCAGAGCGAGCTACTGGATAATGGCGAAAAAGTTATACAAGAGACAAGGGGATGGGACGAGAATGGCCAAAAAACTTTTTCACAGAGATTGAAAGAGGAAGCGCATGATTATAGATATTTCCCCGAACCGGATATACCGCCAATAGTAATCAATAATAAACAATCAGCAATAAATACAGAAAAATTAAGGTCTCTTATCCCGGAGCTTCCCCAACAGAAACGAAAAAGGTTTATTGAGGAATACGGCATTGATACAAATCTTGCGGAAATTTTTGTGAAGGATATGGATATTGCCAATTATTACGAAGAGGTGGTAAGCGAACTTCTTTCATGGGAAAAAGCGCAGGGCCACGAAGAAGAGAAGAAGGATATAAGACAAAAACTATTGACGCTTGCCGCGAATTATCTGACGACAGATCTGCGGGGACTTATGTCGGGGGATGCGATGCCGATATCAGAACTCAAAATATCCCCTGAAAATTTCGCGGAATTTGTAGATCTTATTCATATCGGGAAGCTCTCCAGCAGAGGAGCAAAAGACCTGCTTCCCCAGATGCTTAAAACCGGAGGCGACCCTCATCAGCTGATGCTGGACAAGGGCCTCGGGCAGGTGAGTGAAGCAGGGGAACTGGAAGTTGCGGCTGACAGGGTTATCGCGGCAAATCCCGAAGCTGTTACAAAATATAAGTCCGGCAACGAAAACATTCTCCAGTTTCTTGTCGGCCAGATGATGAAAGAAACAAAAGGCGCAGCCAACCCGCAAGTAGCGGCCGAGATTTTGAGGAAAAAAATTGTGTCATAACCGGGTCATAATCGGGTTAAATAAAAATGACCCGGTGCAGGTCGGGTCATAGTAAGGTCATTTTCAATGCCCTTATTTTATTTCAGCTGTAGTCGTTGTTTTTCAAGCTGGACGAGATTGTAAAAAATCATAGCCACGGTCATCGGGCCGACGCCGCCGGGGACGGGGGTAATATAGGAGGCCTTGGGCTCTACTGATTCAAAATCCACATCTCCGTGTATCTTTCCGGTTTCGGGATCTGTTTTGGTGCCTGCGTCTACAACAATGACACCGTTTCTCACCATGTCTCCTTTTATTATTCCCGGGGCACCTGCTCCTGAAATTATAAATCTGGCCCTCTTATATAACTTCTTATCTTCCGTGTGGCTGCAAGGGTTGATAACGGTTGCATCCTTATCATCTTTTCGATTAAAATATGATGCGGCCGGTTTGCCTACTAATTTTCCCTGACCCACTACTATCAAGTTTTGTCCTTTGAAATTAGTAATCCCATACTCGGCAAGAAGCCGTATGATTCCGGCAAGCGTAGAGGGGATAATAGGGAAGTCCTTATCGTTTACGTAAAACTTGCCGGATGCGGCAGATCCAAGAACATCCACATCTTTTTCAAGAGGAACAATGTCTAGAATGGGCTGTTCTTCGATATGTTCGGGCAAGGGGAGCTGAATTATTATTCCATGCACTTCGTTGTCCGTGCCCAACTCCGATACCTTTTCCGCTAATTCGTCCGCGGTTATATCCTCGCTGAAGTGATGCGCATCTACCTTTATATTTATTTTTTCACCGGTTTGTTTTTTGTTTTTTACGAAGATAGCCGATTCGGGATTATCGCCAACCATGACAATCGCAAGACACAACTTGCGCGGCGCAAGCATTCCGTTTATCTTTTCTATATCCGGTTTAAGTTCTTCTAAAACCTTTCTGCGAGTTTTTTTACCGTCTAATATTTTTGCCATACTTCCTCCTGTTTACTCAAATCCCGGTGGCGGGAATTTTTTGCAAAGTGCTTTTACCTGATTTTTTATTCTTTTCAGATTTTCTTCGGAAGGGTTGTTAATCGCCCCATGTATCCATTTTGCGAACTGTCTCATTTCTGTAACGCCCATACCGCGCGTTGTCACGGCCGGGGTGCCAAGGCGTATTCCAGATGCTTTCTGAGGGGGCAGCGGATCATTGGGAATAGCGTTTTTATTCACCACTATGCCTGCCTGGTGCAACCACTCGGAGGCATCTTCGCCGTTCACAGTAAATGGCCGCAAGTCCACAAGCATCAAATGGTTATCGGTGCCTCCAGAGATGATATCAAAGCCATATTTTTTGAGGTTTTCGCAAAGCGTGTTTGCATTTTTTATAACCTTTTTTGCGTAGGAGCGGAATTGCGGAGCGTTCGCTTCCCTTAAGCACACTGCGATTGCCATTGTCTGCTGATTATGCGGGCCGCCCTGGAGGCCGGGGAAGACCCCGGAGTTTATAAGCTGAAAAATGGTTTTCTCACCATGCTTTATATCTTTTCGCGCGAATATTAGCGCGCCGCGCGGTCCGCGCAGGGTCTTATGGGTAGTTGTCGTTACAATGTCGCAGTGGGGGAATGGCGAGGGGTGTGTTCCGCCTGCAATGAGTCCTGCGATATGCGCGATATCTGCCATTAGGAGGGCGCTGTGTTTCTTGGCAATCTTGCCGAATTTCTCAAAATCTACAACACGGGAGTACGCGGACGCGCCGCATACTATAAGTTTTGGTTTGAATTTTTCCGCAAGCTGCTCAACTTCCGCATAGTTTATATATCCCTTTTCATCAAGGCCGTATTGTTCAAAGTGGAATAATTTTCCCGAGAAGGAAACATGAAAACCATGCGTGAGGTGGCCGCCGAAATCAAGCCGCATGCCAAGGGCAGTGTCTTCGCCATTGGCATGGCCCTTTGCTTTGAGCAATGCGCCATATACCGCAAGATTCGCCTCGCTCCCGGATGCGGCTTGGACATTTGAGCCCCATATATTTTCATCAAGTCCGAAAAGTTTCAGGGCTCGTTTCTGTGCGAGTATCTCTACCGGGTCTATCGCGGCATCACTGCCCTTATAATATCTTGCGCCCGGGTATCCTTCGGAATATTTATTGGTGGCAACGGAAGAGCCGGCTTCCCGTACAGCGGGGGAGGCGTAGTTTTCCGAAGCAATAAAATCCGCATACCAAAACTGCCTGTCTTCCTCCAGAAGATTTAGCTCCGCTATTTCCGGGTCTGTTTTTTCCAGATTTGGATATTTTATAGCACGTTTCATGGTAGGCTCCTTTTGGGTACCCGTATTTTTAGGGTACCGTCTTCACAGTATAGCGTGCGTAAAAGCGTTAGGAAATATTGACAAAATATCAATAATGTGATATAATACTGCATATGAATAAAACACGAAAGACACGCGTTTCGCGGAAGAATTCAAAAAAACTTTCGCGAAAACGAACTTCTTTTCTGCGGGGCTTGTTTATTAAAAGCAGTAATGCTTTTAAGTGGGCCTTCGCGGATAACCGTTAATTGCGCTGGGCAATTCTGCCCAGACATCTGGAGGAGGGTCAGAAAAATACTTGGGACCTTGATCCTCCAGATGTCTGGGTATTAAAATAATACAGCCCCCTATAGGGGGCTGTATTATTTTTGTTATAAATCCGGATCAATTCTGTATTTTAAAGGGGTCATATGGCACGCCTTGGGTCGCGGATGTCGGAGGAAGTGATACGGGCGGCGCTGGGACAGGTTCTGCTTCTCGCAGCTTTTTTATCTCGGGATTTTCTTCAATTCTTTTTCGGAGCTTGTTTTTTTCATTTTCCTTACCTGCTCAGCACTATCTTTTCTGCTTTGAATCCGGTCTGCCTGCTCTCTCCTCATGTCTTGGAAGAAATTGACTTGCGGCCCAAACTCACCTTCAAATTCATCAAGTATAGACATATGCTCGGGCTCGGACCCGGCCATCATGCGCATTTTATCCCCAAGCCGTCCGAGTTGCCGGGCCTCATTAACCTCCTCCTGCATCTCGCTCATCGCTTTTTTCTTCATCTCCTGCCAGAGATATTTTTTGTCCGGAGGGATTATTCCTTCCATTTCGCTTAGAGTTTGCAACATCTGGACGTCACGGAATTTTTCCATTTCTCCAAAAAAGTTATCAAGGTCTCCGGTCGACTCTGCCTGCTCAAATCGCTCGCGCATTTTTTGCTCCATCTTGCGCTTGATGTCCAAGACAGCTGTTATGGTATTGGGATCAAGATTGGTCTCGAGCTCCCTGATGATGCGCGCATCTTCCATTTTTCCGTCCTCAAGGTGCGCGATAAATACTTTTTTACGGGTCTCATCTTTTATTTGTTTCATGCGATGCTCCACCCGTCTGCGAGATTTTTCGCGGGCTCTTTCCATTTCTTCGAATATCCCTTTTTCCATGCTAGTAAATGCCCCAAGGGAATCGAATGCCTCAAGGTGGCGGACTTCGTTGCCTCCTATTTTTTCTATATATTTGCTGAATACTTTTCGTTCCTGTTCGTCTATTCTACTAAATTCCTCCTCAAAAGCTTTCGAGGATTGTTTGATGGCGTTTTGGATAGCGCCTCTCGCCCGCTCCGGTACAAAATCCTTCATCTCCTCCAGCATCTCTATGTGCTTGAAGTGGCGGAACGAACAACTTCCTTTTTGTTCCCTAAGGGCCTCGCTAAATTTTTGCTGGAGTACCTCCGGCTCAACAATGGCGGCCATGCCCCGGGAAAAATGTCTCATTGCCGCGATTTTTGCTTCCTCAATTTCAGGGGCGATATTTTCGCGTTTTTTCATAATTGCACCCAAAATTTTGTGATGCTTAATCTGGTTACCGGCAGTTCTTTTGACAATCTCTTCCACCCTTGCTTTATCGGGAACAGTTTTTAATTTGTTGAGCTCGGTTTTTGTGCGCTCAACTTCTCTTGCGTATTTTTCTACTGCTCTTTTTACTATTCCATCGTCAGCCCCCTTTTCCTCAAGGGTTTTTGCTATCATGAGATCTTCACTGGCGAATCTTTCTTTAAGCTCCACCCGTTGTATGGGGTCGCGCGTGGTAACTGTCTGGACTGTCCTTGTGAGCCCCCGAAGGGCTCTTCTGAACGGGTTGGTGAAGTTTCCTACCGATTGTTCCGCCACTCCAAGATCTGCGGCTGTAATATTTTCATCTAGGGCCACGAGTTGTTCTGCCCGGGAATCTGCGATGGCAGCTTCCATTTGGGCCGGTACTCTGATGTCTCCTATGGGCGTAGGTATGCCTCCGTCTTCATCTTCGTCCCCGCCTTCTTCTCCCGGTTCTTCGTCGGTTACCCTATCTCCGCCGGGTGATGGTCGGTCTTCCTCTACTTCCTGCGCGTTTACGGGTAAAATCGCCATGGCAAAGAGCAGGACGAAAGATAAGGCAAAAATGCTAATTACAAAACGCAAACTATGCGTTGCGGGCATAATCGTAAATTAATTTTAATGTAATTCTATTTTAACATTTTTTACGAATTCTTCGAGTGTGGATAGTCCTATATCGCCCATTTTACGGTCTCTGACAGAGATTTTTTTGGACTTTTCCTCTTTTTCACCGACTATGAGAAGGTAGGGGATTTTTTGAAGCTGTCCTTCTCGTATTTTTTTGCCGAGGGTTTCATTTTCTTCCCGGATACTCACTCTTAAGTTTTCGTTCAGCAGGCCCTCTGCTACACTTTTTGCGTATGCATTAAACTTTTCGCTTACGGGGATTACCCATATTTGCTCCGGCGCAAGCCAGAGAGGGAAGGCGCCGGCGTAGTGCTCGATGAGCATGGCCATAAAGCGCTCCACAGACCCCATAAACGCGCGATGCATCATAACAGGCGTTTTTTTGGAGCCGTCCTCTCCCGTGTATTCGAGATTGAATCTGCTTGGCAGATTAAAATCCAGCTGTATAGTGGAGAATTGCCATTGCCTTCCGAGGGAATCCTTAGCCATAAAGTCCATTTTGGGGCCGTAAAATGCGGCCTCACCCTCCACGGGCTCGTATTTTATTTTTTGTTTTTTGAGCAGGGCTTCCATCTCCTTTTGGGATTTTTCCCATGTTTTGTCATCTCCAAGATATGCTTTTTTGTTTTTTTCATCGCGAAGAGACAGCCGGACCCAATAATCTGTCAGATCGACTGCCTTTGCCAGTTCCTGCTGTATTTTTAGATTTATTTCAAATTCCTGCGCTATCTGATCTTCGCGCAGGAAACAATGGCCGTCATCTTGTGTGATGCAGCGCACTCTTACCAGCCCCCCAAGTTCTCCTGCTTGCTCATCGCGATATACAGTGGTCGTCTCGAAGTACCTGACGGGCAAATCCTTATAGCTTCGCATTTGAGATTTATAAATCTGGATGTGATGCGGGCAATTCATCGGCTTGATAACAAACTCGCTGTCAGCGCCCTTCACATAAAAGAGGTCTTCTTTAAATTTTTCCAGGTGTCCGGATATTTTGTAGAGCTCCGGTTTTGCAAGGTGGGGGATCCACACTTCTTCATATCCGTATTTTCTTTCAAGATTTTCTACAAAGTTGGTTAGAATGTTTCGTATTATTGTGCCTTTTGGTGTAAAGAGGGGGAGCCCCGATCCCACTAGCTCCGAAAAGGTGAATAAGCCAAGTTCTTTGCCGAGCTTTTTATGATCTCTTTTTTCTGCTTCCTCTTGTTGTTTGATATATTCTTCGAGCTCTTTTTTTGTATTGAATCCTACGGCATAAATGCGGGTAAGCATTGGATTTTTTTCACTGCCTTTCCAGTAGGCTCCTGCAACGCGTGTAAGCTTAAACGCATCAAGCGGCAAATCCTTCGTATTTTTTACATGTCCGCCGCGGCAGAGGTCCAGAAACGTTTCGCCCATATGCACCATACCGACTTTGGATTCACCTTCTTTTTCAAGGTCGTCAATTAGCTCAAGCTTGTATGTTGCCTTTTCTTTTTTGAAATGCTCCGTTGCTTTATCGGCGGGCCACTCTTCTTTTTTAAACTCATGGCCTTCTTTTGCGATCTTTATCATTTCCTTTTCAATCTTAGGCAAGTCCTTTTCGCTTATTTCCACATTGTCAAAATCATAATAAAAACCATTTTCAATCGTCGGCCCAATACCAAATTTAACGTCCGGATATAAGCGCTTTACCGCCGCAGCCAAAAGGTGGGCGAAGGAGTGGCGCGTATTTTCTATGGAGTTTGACATAGCTTTATATTACAACTCTTTTACCTCTTCGCACAATATCTTTAGCTCCCCATCCTTGTCCGAGAGGCGGCCTTTTACCCGGATTGTTGCCCCGTCCCGGAATATATCAGGATTCTTTGCAAGAAGCGAGGGGAATACGAGACCTTCTATCTTGGCTGTTAAGTCCTCAATGCCTATAAAAAGCATTGGCTGGCCGGCCTTAGTTACAATTTTTTGAATCCCCGAAATTATCCCCCCAATAGAAATCATCTTGCCGGCATCCTTTGATTTAAGGTTTTTTACTTTTGTGAATGATGCAAGTTCCGCCTTATGCTCCTCAAGGGGGTGGCTCGAAACATAGAACCCCAAAAGTTCTTTTTCCCAGGCAAGGGATTGCTTCTTCGGGGCGGGTTCTGTCTCCTCAAGGCGAAGCGAGCTTGCAAATGTGGGCTGATCGGCAAATAAACTTATTTGCGATGAATTTTGTAGAGTTTTTTGATTTTTTGAATATTTAAGAAGCGTGTCTATATTCGCAAGGAGCTTGCTGCGCTCTGCAAGATTGTCAAACGCTCCGCATTTTATTAAGCTCTCCAGGGATTTTTTGTTCAAATCTTTATCGCGCACCCTCTCGAGAATATTTTCAATGCTTTGAAATTGGCCGTGCTTGTCTCGTTCCTTGATTATCTCCCCCACTATATGCTCACCGACATTTTTTACCGCGGCAAGCCCGAACCGTATCCCTGCGGGGCTAACAGTAAAATGCTGGTCGGACTCGTTGATATCCGGTGCGAGTACTTTTATGCCCATTGTTTTGCACTCATCCATAAGGGAAGAGATGCGGTCAATGTTTTTCTGCTCTGCGTTTAGGATCGCTGCCATAAACTCGGAGGGGTAATGTGCCTTGAGGTAGGCGGTCTGGAAGCCGACAGTTGCGTAACAGGTAGAGTGGGCTTTGTTGAAGCCGTATCTTGCAAACGGCTCCACGAAATGGAACAGCTGTTCCGCGGTGGCTTTTTGAATTCCCCGATCCATCATGCCCTGTACAAATTTTTCGCGTTGTTCGTCTAATAATTCTTTGATTTTTTTACCAATGGCTTTGCGGAGCACATCTGCTTCCGAATAGGTAAACCCGGCAAGCTCCCGGGCAATCTGAAGGACCTGCTCTTGATAGACCGCGATGCCGTAAGTGCTTTTTAGAATTGGCTCAAGGTCCGGATGAAGGTAGGAAATTTGCGTTCTGCCATGCTTTCGTTCGATAAAGTCGGGGATAAGCTCCATGGGACCGGGCCGGTACAATGCTATCATAGCGATAATATCTTCAAACGCCGTGGGCTGGAGTTCTTTAAGATAGCGCCGCATGCCCGCTGATTCCAGTTGAAAGATTCCAACAGTGTTTGCCTGGCGGAATAATTCAAGGGTTTTTTCGTCATCCAGGGGTATTTCGTCCATCTTGATTTCTTTCCCATAAGCTCGCTTTATTTGCTTCCTCGCGTTTTCTATAATGGTGAGATTTTTGAGTCCCAGAAAGTCCATTTTTAAAAGTCCAAGGTCTTCGATTGCGTGCATTTCGTATTGGGATATTTGGGCTGTGCTGCTTTGAGAAGATAGCTGAAGGGGCACGGAATTTGTCAGAGGTTCTTTTGTGATTACAACTCCGCAGGCATGGGTGGATGCGTGCCGCGCAACGCCCTCTAGCTTTCTTGCGGTATCTATCAAGCGGCGAGCGTCCCTGTCGCCTTGATAGAGAAAAGCAAATTCTTGGCTTTCGCGCAGGGCTTGCTCAAAATTCATCATCATCGGGATGGTTTTGGCGACTTTATCGCAAAATTCATAGGGGTAGTTGAGCGCGCGCCCGACGTCGCGCACTGCCGCGCGCGCAGCCATAGTCCCGAAGGTTATTATTTGGGCAACATTTTCACGGCCGTATTTTTCCGAAACATATTCGAGCACCTCGTCGCGTCTGATGTCTGCAAAGTCAATGTCTATATCAGGCAGCTCGTTTCTATCTATCTGAAGGAATCTTTCAAAAATGAGATCGTATTTTAAGGGATCTATATCCGTAATATTGAGCAGATAAGAAGCTATTGAGCCCGCGGCAGATCCTCTTCCGGGGCCAACCACTATACCCCTGCCTTTTGCCCAGTTTACAAAATCTTGGACTATAAGGAAGTATGAGGCAAAACCCATTTGCTTGATGACATCAAGTTCATAATCCAGGCGTTCTATTACCTTGGATTCGTTATATTTACTCCCGTACCGTACCGCCAGTCCTTTTTCGCAAAGTTCTCGCAAGTATTCATCTTGGGTTTTTTCTTTTGGCACCTCAAAATACGGCAGTTGATATTTTCCAAGCTCAATATCGGTGTTGCACATATCCGCGATTTTTTGCGTGTTTTCGAGGGCACTGGGAATATCATTAAAGGCCTCGGCCATTTCCTGGGAGGACTTCAAGGAGAAATCCTCATCTTTCATTGTAAGTCCCCGTTTTTCGTCGGTGATTTTGTCGCCTGTCTGAATGGCAAGAAGGATGTCTTGAGCTTCCGCGTCTTGGGGGCGTAGATAATGTGAATCCTGTGTTGCAACAACTGCAAGGGAAAGTTTTTTGCTAAGCTTTCTAAGTTCGCTGTTTAGTTTTATCTGCTCCGGTATATTGGGGTGATGCTGGAGCTCAAGATAAAAATTTTCTTTGCCGAATATATCGGTATATTCAGCTATCAAGCTCTCGGCTTCGCTTTTGTTTCCGGACAATATTGCCCTTGAAATTTCTCCGCTCAGGCATCCCGAAAGCGCAATCAGTCCTTCGGAGTGCTCCCGGAGCAGTTTTTTGTCCACTCGCGGTTTGTAGTAAAATCCTTCAAGATGGGATTTGCTTGAGAGTTGTATGAGATTTTTGTAGCCCGTGTTGTTTTTGGCGAGAAGTATGAGGTGGTACCGCTTGTCGTCAATGCCGGGCTGCTTATCGTGCATTGACCGCGCGGCTACGTACGCCTCCATTCCAAAAATCGGTTTAATGCCACGTTTTTTTGCTTCTTTATAAAATTCTATATTGCCGTAAAGTACACCATGGTCTGTAATCGCAACAGAGTCCATGCCAAGTTCCTTTGTGTAGTCCAAAAGATCGGGGATTTTTGAGAGGCCATCCAAGAGAGAGTAGTGGCTGTGCACATGCAGATGAGTAAATTTTGGATTCATTGTTTCGATTATATCACCCAATAGCTTATTTACAAATTCTTAGCTGGTGATACTATATAAACAGTAATTTTACAGATTTTCTTAATGCAGAGAGGTGGCTTGATGAAGAAAATGAGCTGGGGAGTAGTTTTCGATGCGTATCTAAAGAAGAGGGGAGGCTGGCTTTGGGCGCTGTTTGCTGTAATCTGGGGGATTAAGATAGCAGGGCTTGGCGGGGCATTGCTTACCGCGATTCTCGTGATTATCATGGGTTGTTTGATGACGCGTCTTTCGTTTATTATCTGTAGAAATTCCTACGGCGCTGGTGAATGTGGCGAGATTGTCAGCAGGGCGAATAATTTTTGCGGGAGATGCAGAGGAGAAGTTCCTGAAAATCTCAAATATTTATGGAGGAGACAAGGACCCCCCGAAAACCCCTGATAAAATCAGGGGTTTTATTTTATGTGGTAAAATTAAATAAATATGTCGCCGGATTTTACGTTTGAAAAACAATTGAGAAAGAAAGGATATAGAATTATATTCGGGATTGACGAAGTCGGAGTCGGCCCGCTTGCGGGGCCGGTAGTAGCATGCGCGGTTACGCTCCCTGCGTTTTTTGTGTTTGGGAATATCGGGGAAAAAATTGAGGTTATCAAAAAACTTAAGGATTCTAAAAAATTATCTCATAGTCAGAGAGAGGGATTTTTATATGAGTTTGATGGGGAGGGGGAGCTGGCATGGGAGACTGCTAGCGTGTTTCCAAGGATTATTGACCGTATAAATGTTTATGAAGCAAGGCGGCTTGCGGCAAAGCGGGCAGTGAAAAAATTGGAAAAAGCAATCGGCAGGGAGGCGGACATGCTTATTCTTGATGGCAGGGCAGGGCTTGCTATAAAAAGGGAACAGGAGGTAATTGTGAAGGGGGATGAGAAAATTGCGTTGTGCGCCATCGCCTCTATAATTGCGAAAGTAAAGCGCGATTCTATGATGCTGCGCTGTCATAAAAAATATCCGGAATATGGATTTGATTTACATAAGGGATACGGTACAAAAT
>CAJXHR010000008.1 GCA_913054525.1 uncultured bacterium
GAAGCATATGATGCTCGCAAAGAGAGTAAAAATCAATATCGCGGGCAACAACCATTTCGCTGTAGCCCTCGTTATCGAAAACGGTTATTAAATCCTTGGGGTCCTTTCCATATCCCTCAAAAAGCTTCTCGAAACTTTTTGCAACCCGTTGTGGTGTTTCACGCAAACCTTCGCGGCCCGGATCTTCGCCTATTTCCGTAATAAGCCCCTGAACAAATTGTGCAATCTGTGCCTTATCCATATGACTGTATTACATAACATACATACGGAAAATAGTCAAAGATGTCTATATTGACATATGAAATATTTGTAGTACCGTTAAGCAGAATATGCAAATTGAGGTGAGTTATGGATGCTGCTAATGGAGTACGGATCATGGGCATACTTAATGTGACCCCTGACAGTTTTAGCGACGGCGGCGAGTTCCTCTCATGCGAAAATGCCCTGCAGAGGGCAAGGCAGATGGTTCTCTAGGAAAAACTATACACGAAATGCAAAAAGAAAACCCGCTTAAATAAGCGGGTTTTATGTTGAAAAATTATCCCATATAATTCCTTACTGCCTCTGCGTATGCCTTTCCAAATACAACGATTGCATCATCGATGTGCTTCCTTGTTACGCATAAAGGAGGTGCGAAGCGGTTGACGGCAATCCCTGATGGGAGTGTTAGTAATCCAAAATTTTCACAAGCTTTCCACACATTCTTGCTGAATACCGGGTCAATTGCTCCCGTGCCTGGGTTGCAAAATTCTACGCCTATAAGCAGGCCCAATCCCCTTATATCTCCCACGTACTGCATACCGCGGCATGCTCTGCGAAGAGATTGAAGAAAATAATCCCCCATTTCACGAGAATTTGCCGCAAGTTCCTGCTCATGCAGCTCGCTTATAGCCTCATTAAGCACCGCTCCAAATACTGGGTCGGCGCCAAAAGTACCTCCGTTTTCGCCGTACTCTTGGAAAGTAAACTCATCACTTACAATCATTCCGCAAACCGGTAATACGCCGTATCCGGCACCTTTCCCAAACACTACGATATCCGGCTCAATGCCATATAGAGTATACGCCCAGGGGTCCCCCCCGCAGCGGCCGAAACCTGTCTGCACCTCGTCTATTATTAGAGGTATGCCCGCTGCATTACATTTTTCCTCAAGGGTAGTAAGAGCTCCTCTATCGATAACGTTTATACCGCCCTCTCCCTGGACAATTTCCGTAAATACGCCCAGTATAAAACTTGGTCCATAAAGCTTTAAGCTTCTATCTAGATCTTCATAAAATTGGCCGCACGATTCTTCGTCTCCTTGCCTAGGGAAAGCTAACTCGCATTGTTTATACGGTAAACTTAGCCCGTGAAAACGTCCCTTCTGCCCTTGATCCATCAGAGAGCTTGCTCCATGACTTCTTCCGTGGAATGATTTAGCCAAATGCATAAATACCTGTTTTTCCGGATGGGCTACCGGATTCCGGTGGTCCCGCGCCATCGCAGCCGCCTTCATGGCTACTTCTATTCCTATTGTTCCGGAGGTACATCCAAAAAATCGGCCACGTCCACCACGTATTGGCGTAACATCCAGTAACTTATTCGCAGCCTCTAGCATGTGCACATTTGGATAATAAGCACCGTTCATCATCAACATACCAGTCTCTTTGTATACTTCAGATATGGCGTCTACTGCCGGCTGCAGGCAGCTTCCGTATCCGAAATTAGCCACGCTTATACCAGAATTGAATTGTAGATATTTATTTCCGTCGACATCTTCTAATTCAACGCCTTCGGCTCGTTTAGGCACGACAAGTGACGGAAGTAGAGTTTTTGCCATTACCCTATCCCAGTCTTCCAAAATGCTTTGCCCTTGCGGTCCCGGAAGTTCACGAAATTCACCAACCTTAGCAGGGCACATATCCGTACTCCTTATAAAAATTTTAAAGATCGTGCTTAATTATCACATATAAAGTATCTAAAATCAATGTCGCAATTCTCAAAAAGAAAAACAGCCCATAGGGCTGTTTAATTTATTTATGAAGCTGTTACGTACTCTGCGTATACGCCGTCAAGGAATTTTTCCAGGGACTCCGCGCCTTTTTCTGCTCCGTGCAGGGCAAGCTCTTGTTCCTGTAAGGTCCGGCAGCTTGAGGCAAGAATTTCTGCTTCGCGACGGCTATGCTCTATGTCGGCATGTTCGTGCTCGGTAAAGAATTCGATTGCCCGAGCGTCGTTTATTCCATAGAATTTCTCAAGGCCTTCTCGCTTTGTCCGCGCGACTGCGGGGGCTTGCGATTCATAGGCGTACAATGCGGCAACACCCGTAAACCAGGGATTATGTTGAGTCAGTGAACAGAAGTCCTCTACCAGATATTTGGTGTGATTTAAAAGATCCGCGGAAAGCACTTCATCGCGCGTAATACCGAGGCCGTCGGTAAATCGCAGCCATAGCTCGCGGTGCCACGGGTCAGTACTGCCATCGGGAGATCGTTCCTCATCTACCAGATTATCCAACATCAAACGCCTTGTTTCGTAATTATTTCCGCAGCGCGAGTGAATCGCGCTTACAAATTGAGGAAAACTCTGCTCAAACCAGAAATACTGCTTAGCGTATTTCTGCAGAATATCAAGTGTAAGCTCTCCATTGCTCCAGGCCCGGTAAAATGGATGCTTCAGCATCGAGTGTTCGGCAATGACCGCGTCCAGCTGCCGTAAAAATTCCTGTTCCGACATAGCTCTATCCCGATCCGGCATATATCACCTCCAGTCTAACTTTAACCAAAGACCTATTATCCATATAGCATATTTATAAAAATTTGCCAATAATAAAAATACCCCGGCCGCGGCCGGGGTATTTTTATTATTTAGCGATCGTCGCTTCGAAATGATTCGCGTCGCTTTCGGTAACAGTCGCGGCATCGAAGGTTAGCGTTTCTTGCAGGATCGGGCTGAAACGGAAGTTCCGTTATCGGAGCGCTGCAATCCGCACATTTTTCATTAACCTGATACATTGGCCGTGGCTGAAAACCGCCATTGGTTTGTTCGTCTGCCATTTTATTTTTGTGTTTACGTTACTTATGACCTTTTAGAGAGTCGAGATAAAATGGCGTACTCGTTAAACGATTGTCTACCAAGCTGAGCTTGGTCTACTTTGGCCTATTTTAATCTTTAGCTACTCTTAGTAACCTATTATACTCTTCTCAAAATATTTGTCAACAGGGGTAGCTGGACTGGATTTAGGGAACCTGTTAGTCGCCCGAATATCGTTCCAGAATTTTTTCGAATATTCCGCGAGATAAAAATATAGCGCCGGCAAAAAGGATATAGAAAAACGCAATCTGCCAATACGTAAGCGTAAGCGATCTAAACCCATCGAGGGCGGTCACGCTCGCCCAGGCGGTAATCGATACGGCTCCCGAAATGCCGACAATCTTTTTAAGGGAAGATGGTATATATTCGCTATTCATACGCTCCTGAAATGAGATAATTGCGCGCGAAATCGGGCCGGAGAGAAGCGCTCCATTTATAATAACAATACCGATCAACGTCTGCATAAACAGGATGCGGGGTATTGAAAGAAATTCTTCCTGAAATATAAGGCCGACATTAATAAAATCAAGCCCCAAGCCAAGCCATACTCCGCCCGTTATCAATGGAAAAATTTTTGTCAGATACGGACGGAGGTTGAACTTCAGCGCTATGAAAAGAAAGTCCACTATTACGACGCTTCCGAGGGTAAAAATAGAGTGCCAGCCGTGCAAGGATGCGGCAATATCGTGGCGGAAAGATCCAAGGGGCGCCCATGGGTATAAAAGTAAGGCGCTTATGATCAGAAAAAATGCCCCGAAAAACCAGCCAATATGCTTATAGAAAAATGCGCGCCTTATCAAAAATGCGGCAAATCCCGCTAAGCCTAAAATTACGTAAGCAACATATAGGCCATACTGCTTGTAAGTCGCGTTGATTAACCCGGCAGATGTTTCCGCGATAGAAATTCCCTCATGGGCGCTGATACAAAAAACGCATTGCGATATCGCGATAACCGCCCACACGGCGCTAAACAAAAAAAACGCCGGGAAAAATATTAAAATCAACTTTTGGGAGACGCCCTGCCATAACGCGGAAGATCGTGCGTCTTTAGTTTTTTTGCCCAGAAACAAAAAAACACATCCCCAAAACGCCGCGGCACCGGCTACCGAAAGCCCCAGCTGCCGGAAAAATATTAAAACTTCAAATATTTCTATTCCAAACATAGATAATAACCCCGATTAGGTAAATCGCTTTCGCACTTGCCCATAAGCCAAATCCTCCTTCATCAAGAAATGCCGCGGAAATTAGCATGAATATTCCGGCAAAAATAAAAACCCACTCGTTCAGTTTAAGTGAAAATTGTCTCCCTGCGGGAGATCCTCCGTAGGGGGAAAAATTGCAAAATTGAAAATTTCTCTTAATATCCTTCAAGTTTTTTATAATGATGATGGCGACGCATTTTTTCAAGGGCTTTCGCTTCTATTTGGCGTATTCTCTCGCGCGTAACGCCAAATTCTTTGCCGACTTCTTCGAGGGTATGTGTTATGCCGTCCGTAAGCCCAAATCTCATATCAAGTATTTTCTTTTCCCGGGGCGAAAGATCGTCGAGTATATCCTCTAGCCTGTCCCTGAGCAAAGCGCGCGCGGCAGACATTATGGGAGTTATCTCTTTTTCGTCCTCTATAAACTCCCCCAGCACGCTATCCTCATCATCTTCTCCAACCGGCGCCTCAAGGGAGACCGTCTCTTGTGATATCTTTTGTATGTGCCGCACCTTTGCCGGCTCCAGACCCATCTCCGACGCGATTTCCTCCGCCATTGGCTCTCGCCCCAAGTCTTGCAAAAGCTGACGCCGTATTTGAGTATACTTAGAAATCGTCTCTACCATGTGCACGGGTATCCTTATAGTGCGCGCCTGATCCGCCAACGCGCGCGTAACTGCCTGGCGTATCCACCATGTCGCGTATGTTGAAAATTTATATCCGCGCCTGTAATCAAACTTTTCAACAGCACGAAAAAGGCCGATGTTTCCCTCCTGAATAAGATCAAGAAGTGTCAGATTCGGGCTTCTGCCGACGTACCTCTTGGCAATGGAAACCACTAAGCGAAGATTAGCAGTCAAAAGTTTTTGCTTTGCCTCCTGGTCGCCCATTTCAATCCGGCGCGCTAATTCCTTTTCCTCATCGGCGGTCAAAAAGGATACCCTTCCAATCTCTCGGAGATACATCTGCACAGAGTCAAACTGCACATTTCCAGGATTAATATCTTTTTCTGTCCTTGATACTTCCTGCTCGGAGGGTTCGCGGAGCAGTTCTTTGCTTTCGCTAATATTTATATTGGCTGCGGCGAGCTCGTCATAAACCTTTTCCAACCCCTCTATATCCAACTCCGCATTTGGGATAAGGTTCATAATTTCTCCGTATGTCACAAACCCCCTCTGCCTTCCGCGCGAAAGAAGAGTTGCAAGTCCCTCGCTCCAGCCGGCGGAAAGACCGCCTTTTTTTATTTTCGCTTGGGATTTTTTTGGCTTGGGCTTTGCAGGGTACTGGTCGGTACCCTGCTTCGCTTTTTGCTTCGCGGGCTGCTTGACCGCAGGCTTCTTGGCAGGTTTTTTAGGCGCGACTGTACGGGTCTTCGCACGGGGCTCCTGGGGCTTGCGGGGCTTTGGTTTTGTAATTTTTCCGCCCGAGGCGGATCTGCCCTTGGCGGAAGCTTTTGTGGTTTTTTTTATGATTTTTCCTTTCATAAATAAATATTTATAATTTCGCCAACTCGGTTGAAATTTCCTTAAATTTTTTTAAAATCATCGCATCCTTTTCTCCGCGCTTCATATCCTGCTCAAGGGCATGCAGCTTTGCCTGAAGCGCGTTGCGCCTAAGCGAAACAAGACAGGCGTTAAATTCATCTTTGAGATCTGCTGAATCTTGCAATATGGGGGCAATTTCCTCCTGAAACAAAAGATTGTTTAAATAATCCCTTTCCGTGTTTGAAAGTTTTGTGTAAAAATCTTGCTCTGATATGGACTCGCCCTGTTGATTATATATTTTTACGAAGATAGCGGCAGCCGGTGATTTTTGATCGAAGAGGCGTATGTATTTCTTCTGCATTGGCTCAATGCATTGTTTATCTTTCATAGCAAGAAGCGCCATCCTCTCATATAGCGCGTCACTTTTGCTTTTTTCCCGGACAGTGGAGATGTTGTTTTGTGGCTTTTCCGTGGCGTCCTTGCGGGTATTGCGGGCATCCGGGATATCAACCGCCCGAAGATCTTGCCACACGATATCCTCCTTGCACGCGAATTCTGTGGCAATTTTCTGCACCCAGAAGGACTGCTCTATGGTGCTTGGAATGCGCTTTATCATTGGCAATAAAACATTTGAGATATTCCGCATTCCATCGGGCGTCGCCTTATCGAATCGTGAAAGTGCGGTCTGAAAATAAAAATCTCCTATAGAAAGCGGATTTTTTATTGATGACGCCCATTTTTTCCGGCTCTTATGGATGATTTCAGCCGGATCTTTTCCCTCCGGAAGCGTTACCACTTTTATATTAAACCCCTTTCCTTGGGCTAAGTCAATGCCGCGTTTTGTCGCGCTATCCCCTGCAACGTCCATATCAAACAGAGTGAGCAGATTTTCCGTATATCGGTGCACTATGTCAAGCTGCTGCTCGGTAAGAGAAGTCCCCGATACCGCCGCGACATTTTGGGTTCCCGCCTGGTGCGCCATTATTACATCGGTGTATCCTTCTACAAGCACGCAGCTGTCTTGCCTGCGTATCTCCATTTTTGCCTTATCCAGGCCATAGAGGACTTTGCTTTTGTCATAAAGCGCGGTCTGGGGAGTATTTATGTATTTGGCAAGTTTGGGATCGGGCGTCTGATTTTTTGCAAAAAATACTCTCCCCCCGAATCCTATAACCTGTCCGTTTAAATCCGATATAGGAAAGATTATACGGCTTTTGAACCTGTCATAGTAATATCCGCCCGACGACTGTATTGCGACCCCCGCTTTAAAAATTTCTGTGGGAGAATATCCCTGCGCTCGTAAATATTCCGACAAGGAGCTTCGCGTATATGGAGCAAAGCCAATGCGAAAACTTTCGATGCTGTCCTTCGAAATTCCTCTATCAAGAAGATACTGCCCAGCCTCCCGGCCAAGAGAAGAGGACACAAGCTGTTTTTCGAAAAATTGACATGTTTTTTCGCACACCTCGTAAAGCCGCGCCTTTTCACTCCGGATTTTTGGATCATAAGAGCGCAGCGGTACTCCAGCCTTATCAGCCAATGTCTTGAGGGCCTCTTTGAAATCCACCCCTTCAATCTCCTGTATGAACGTAAACATATCGCCGCCCATCGAGCAGCCAAAACATCGCCAAAGCTGACGGGAAGGAGAAACAAAGAAAGAAGGTGTCTTCTCGTGGTGAAAGGGACAAAGCCCCCGGAAATTTATCCCGCCTTTTTCAAGCTTCATGTAGTTGCGGATAATTTCGGCCAAGTCCAAGCGATTTTTTATTTCATCAACCTGGTTATCAGGCATAGTTTTAGAGTAAATTTACCCTTCTACTTTTAACACAATTATACGCGAATATATACATACTGGCTGACCAGGCCTGTTTTTCGTAACCCATCGGGTTGCCTGTCGCGCCATGCAGCCACTCATTAAACTCCCATTCGTATTTTTTCCCCTTGTAGTTTGCCATTGCGAGCTGCTCAAGCGCGGACTTTGCCTCCCGCATGCGCTTCGTCTTTACAAGAGCGGCAACATAGAATCCGCCTATAAACGGCCAAATGCCTCCGTTATGATAATGGTGAGGCAGATTCAGATTGCCGATTTTATAGTAATCCCGCCACTCTCGTTCACCCGGAAAAATTGGCGGATATATGGCCTTTATGGGATGCGGCTCGGATATGCCTACCTGGCCTGCGAAATCAAGGATCATCTTTGACTGCGCGGGGGTCGCGAGGCCAAATAGAATTGCCAGCATATTTCCCAGAGAATCAAACCAATCGCCGTATTCCCGAAATCCGTAAAAAGCGAGAAAATATGGCCGCCAACCCAAGTTTGAGCAGGTTTTCATTATGCGAATCAACTCATCCTCAAGATACCGTATATTTTTAACCTCCTTTTCAAGGCGCGAAAGCTCCCGCAACCGCTCCGTAAGCATCGCTTGCGATTCGTGAATCCAAAAAATATGCTGGAATGAAATATATGCAAGCCGAGCACGCGACCTCTCTTTGCAAACGCGGAGCGCTGCGTAATAAAGCGCGTTGTCATACAGGGTCTTCCCCCGTACCGAAAAGAGATCCATCCAGTTGCTTGACTCTTGAGTTGAAACCAAGCCGAAATTATCAACATCCTGATGACGCATCCAGGAAAGCCCTTTCTCTATTGATTTTTCGTGCGCCTTTAAAAATTTTGTATCACCCGTATTTTTATAATAAAAATGTACCCCTAATATATACCACAACGTCCCGTCCATGTAGGCGCGGTACTGCGGCTCTCTGTTTTTGACATCTACGTTATTGGGAATAAGGCCAAGCCCGGTCTGGTATTTTCGAAGAGTAGCAAGCGATGCGCGCGCCGCCTTCTGAAGCTCCTTATCGCCGCTTGAAATCGCTCCCAACAGCGTAATCATGCTGTCGCGGCCCCATACTTCATCGTACCCCTCATCCAGCGCCGATGCCTTAAAACCAATGTCGCTTGTACATTCCTTGAGGATTTTTATCGCTTGCTTGTAGCCCTCATGGATCATTTTGCGCGGCTCACCCGTATAAGTCCCGAACATGGCACAATTTCCACTCCTTGTTCTTCGAGTTTATCCAAAAAGATATTAAGCCCAATAGAATCGGAGCTCATGTGCCCCGCAATGACAACATTTACGTGAGCGTTCTCGGCAAACTCCCGGTGTTTCTCCGATTGATGCATCGCAATGACCGTGCCTATGCCTGCATTTGCCATTTTTTCGTATATATCGTGCGCGCCTTCGGTGCCTCCCGTGACCTCGGTCACCGCTATTTTGCCGGCACGGTTATCATTTTTTCCCGCAAAAATCATAGGCCCAGATCCTCGCCTTTTTGCTTCCTGATATTCGGGAATCGTCATCAACATATCCAAAACATCCACAACGCGCTCAAAATTTCCGCCTTCCACTTTTGATTTTAAAAATTGATAGACCAAATTGTCCGTAACCGTGTGCGCGCACATATAGGGCATGCCGAGGAGTTTCGCTATTTCAACAGGGCGAAAATGATTGCTTGGGGAAAGGCCCCGTGTCACTTCCGATATGCGCTTATTCAAAAGCGCCTCGGCGACATTGATAGGCACGCCGTATTGTGCAAGCACATCTGCCTGCATATCCATTACATCATCAAGCTTTGCAAGCGCGCGGCCCCGGGGATGGTGCGCAATACAAGCGTCAACATTACCCAATTGCTTTGCCAGTAAAAGCTCGTCGCCCTCTATATCAATTCCTGTAAGAATTTTCTTTACTTCAAGATCTGGGTTACCAAAAAGAATCCTTGAGTCGGAGTATGGATTTTTAAGGGTGTCTGCATCAAAATACTCTTTGTCTTTTTCCTCCAGCTTCGCACGAGCTTCCTTAGCTTTGTTCAGCGCTTTTTCCGCTCCTTCTCTGCCTCTGGGGTCGGCATCCATGCCCATTTCCACTGATAAATTGTATATTTCGCCGAGTTTCATAGTATGATTATTAAAATATAAGAATATTATATGATGATTTTCTGTATCTTGCAAGCATTGTATGCTAATTATTCTCCGCCTCTTCTTTCGACTTTTTTACAATTTTGACCATAATTTTCACTTTTCGAAATTTTACTGTTGCTCGTACTTTAGGAAGTTCTATATCTTCTCCAGTTCGCCTTTTTATAACAACTTCTTGTTCGTGTCTTCTTGCGTCCTCGGGTCCAGTAAGGAATTTTTCCTTTATAAACTTGAGTTTTTCGGGATCTAGCGCATCAGGATTTCGAAGCGCAGCTACCATACTTTCGCAGATATCCTCGCTTGGTGTATATTTTGCGTAATCTGTTACGCATCTTTCGGGGTATTGAAGTATCCATGGATTACTCAATCCGCTTGGGTGTTTATCATTCTCCGCATAATCTAAACTCCAACCAAATTTCTCTATCCATTCCCTGTCTATCTGCGAACCTGGGGGAATGAGCGGATGCGTAAATTCATGAAGAAGAGTGCCTTCAAAGTTTGACGAGCCCTCCACCCGAAATGGAAAAAATTTTGTGGCTCGAGGGTAAAGCACGATAGCCCTCATCCAACGAAAAGCGATGCCGTTTCCATCCTCTCCGGTATAGGGATTTTTCTTTTGTGTATCATTCACTAATATATAGGAAACTTCGTTAAGGGCTTTCCCATTTTTGATTTGAGAGAATTCTCCAACAACATTTTTCAATTCCTCAAAATGTCGTTCATCAAACTCCTCTCCAAAGTTATAAACACAGATGCTACTATCTCCAATTGATACTTCGATTTCTTCTTTAGGTGTACCTTTCTCTCGCCATTCGGGCTGAAGCCACCAACTTTCGTTGATAAGTTGTTTTTTGATTTTCTCTAGAACTTCCTCAGCGGATTCTTCTGGGTCGGCAGTTATTTTGTACGCCTCTTCGAAATCGGGGTGCCCTTCTATTACCTCCTCAAATGATATATCGTCTATGCTTTGGTATTCAATTTTTTCTAAAGGTTCCCCTGGATCGGACTGGCCTTTAATGTTTTCTGGACTATACATAATTTTTATTTTAGCACCTTCCCCGTTTCAATATACCACAAATATAAATCCAATTTCGCAAGAGTAAGATTTGATTTTTCCGCGATTTTATTAAGAACACTTTCCATTTCTAAATACTTTGCCTTTGTAAGAGTTTTTGGACGCTCGCACAACCCATGCCTCACCAAAAGATCTACGATATGAAAATCTATAATGGCCAAATTATCATAGCCGATGTTTCGCAAAAAATGGCTGGCCTCCTTGTATCCTAGTCCTTTTATATTTTTTAGCACCCAATCTCTCGATGTATTATCGTCTATGTGGGGAGTCCAACTCCCCACATAAGTTTTTATTGAATCTTTATATATTCTTGCTTGGGCAATATATCCGGCGCGTACATTCGGATATCTGTATCCCAGCGTACGCAGGGTTGAGGCAAGGCGCTTTTCGGAGAGCGTCAGAAACCCATCTCCTATCTTATTTTGAATATCAATCCCCCGCTCTGCATTGAAATTTGCCGTAAGCAGACAAAAACAAAGCTCCTTAAAAATTTCACAGCTCGGCTTTTTGCCGAGCTTTTTGAATTCCTTTATGCGGGTATCCATTAAATTTTTGATTTTCCCGCGTTTCAATTTTTCTAAATCTAGTATTAATTTTTTCATTCCTAAAAATTATCGTGGCCCCTCGTCCTATTACTCCTCGGGACGCTGAATTTTTAAACCAATCGCTTATGCTCTTGGAAAAAATTCGCGGCGGAGAGGGAATGTCCGACTCGGGCTGCGGCCCTCGCTGGATTGCTGTTTGTGCACAAATCGCTTCGCTCTTGGACAAACAGGGAAGATTCGAACAAATTCTCATACTTCCCCACTCAAGTTATTCCCAAACTACCCCCGCATGGGGGTAGTTTGGGAATAATGCGGAGAGGGAGGGATTCGAACCCTCGATACCGGTTAAGGCATACCGCCTTTCCAAGGCGGCGCACTAGGCCACTATGCGACCTCTCCTTATTTTACTACAACCCCCGCAGCGCTTTTATTCTTTCCTCTACCGGCGGATGGGTCGTGAAAAGTTTTGAAAACCAACTCGCATTGCTCCCTTTCTTGTCGCTCTTAAAGGGATTTTCGAAATACAGATGAGCTGTAGCATTATTTGCTGATTTTAATTTGGTTGGGTCTTGCGAAATTTTTTCAAGTGCTCGGGCAAGGCCTTCGGGATATCGCGTCAGAAGCGCGCCGGATGCGTCTGCCAGAAACTCCCGCTTGCGCGATACTGCAAGCTTTATAACTTGGGCGAGAATAGGCGCTATTATCATTACCGCAATACCCACGATCATCATAATAGCCCCTCCTTGTCCGCCGGAATCATTTGAACTTCGCCGTCCCCCGCCAAACATTGCGCCAAATAACATATGCCTAAACATCAAATCTGCTGCGAGTATTACAATTCCCGCAAGTACCACAATTACGGTAGATACAAGCATGTCGCGGTTGCCAATATGGCTCATCTCATGCGCAAGCACTCCTTCCAGCTCCGCCCGCTCTAGGCGATTCAAAAGTCCGCTAGTGACCGCAACAACCGCGTGCTTGGGATTTCTGCCTGTTGCAAAGGCATTCATTGCTTGCTCATCTATTATATACACGCGC
>CAJXHR010000009.1 GCA_913054525.1 uncultured bacterium
GACCACTCTAATCAATGATCCACCAATTAATATAAAGGCAATTAAAATAAACCTTGGTTGCATACTAGAGTTATATTAGCCCTCAACTCCGGCTTCTTCTTCAGCTACTTTTTCTGCCTTCTGCTCTTCGCGCTTCTCCTCCCCTTCGGTCTTTATATCTTCCGGAGCCACTTCCTCTGTCGACTCTTCTATTATTTCATCCTCAACCGGAGCGCTTACAGACGCGATGACAAAATCCTCTTCGACATCCACGTCAACTTCGGCAGGAACGGCAAGAGATTTCACTAATATAGAGTCATCTGTATGCTCAAGCGCTGAGAGGTCAACCTTGATTTCCGAGGGAAGATCCTTCGGATAGGCGCTGACACCAATCTCGTATATGTTGCGCACAAGCACCGCGCCCTCGCCTTTCACTGCGGGGGACTCATTTTCAAAAACCAACGGTATTGAAACGCTTATTTTCTCGTCCATTGGAACCTGATAAAAATCTACATGGATAAAGGATCTTGAAAGCGGATGCATGACAGCATCACGAATCAAAACAACATTTTCTTTCGGCAAGTCCTTTGTGCCGATCGTCTCCAATTCAAGCGTTACCAGAGTACTCTCGCCTGCTTCGTTATATACTTTCTCAAACTCTTTATATCCTATAGATATGGGGGTGCTTTTAACTTTTCTTCCATATAAAACACCCGGGACATAACCGTCCCGTCTTACCTTTTTACTCTTCCTGCCGAGTTCTTCGCGAATTGTAGCCTTTAAAAATATCATTGTTCAAGATATTTATGAATCTCTAAAACATCGTCCGGGGTAATTGGCGGCAAATTACGGATGCGCTTAATATCTTTTTGTTTCATATCCGTAAGCATGCCGATGGTAGTCACAAGCCCGGGCATATTCTTTACAACCCCCAGGACCACCGAACTGCCGCATTTCTTGCACTCAACGTATATTGTCTGCACGGAATCAACCTTCTCAATTTGAGAAGCATAAGATCCGTTAAATTCACTACTGCAAATCGGGCAATTACCGAGGAACTTATAATCCAGAGTCGATTGCCTTTTCATATGGCGATAATAACAAATTATATAGAGATTGGCAAGTTTATATAATCAAACTAGGTCGATGGCATTAAATAACTTCAGCTTCTCCTCCACAATTCTTTGCGCTGCTTCGTCTGCGGAATTAAGATATTTGTATGGAGTTGTTTGCTCTTTATCTTTGTCTAAGCTAGCCCTTAGGGCATCGGTGTATACGGCCCGTATTTCCGTATTTACGTGAATATTGCTCATGCCATACGGAAGGGCCGCCTTTATGTCCTCATCGCTTATCCCTGATCCCCCGTGAAGAGTAAGAGGTACGTCCGGGATTGTCTCATGTATCTCTTTGAGCCGCTCAATATCCAGCCGCGGATTACCCGCGGCAGACACGCCGTGAATATTGCCGAATACTATCGCAAGGCGATCAACACCCGTCTCCTCAACGAATCGCTTTGCCTCTCGTGGAGTTGTCATGTCTTGAGGTTTAACCTCAATCTTTTCTTTGTGAAGCTCCGACGATCCCCGTATATATCCCAGTCCCCCCTCAACCGATATATCCGGATTTACACCTTTTGCGTATTCAACGACTTTTCTACTGACCTCTATATTTTCTTCCAAGGAAAGCGCTGTCTCGTCAATCTGCACGGAGTCGTACCCGGCGTCTATCGCCGTCTTTGCCGACTCAAAAGTTTTGTGATGGTCGGCGTTAAGATATACGGGGAGGCCGGTCTCCGCTCTCCATACCGAAATCTGTGCTGCCGCCTGTCCGTATCCCACATATTTTGCCTCGCCCTCCGACGTGCCGACAAAAACCGGCGACTTTAATCCCCGGCATGCCAGGACAACCGCCCTCAAAATTCCGAGGGTTGAAAAATTAAAATGGCCCAGTGCATATGGTCTTTGCGATGCTTCTTTTAATAAATCTCTTAGCTTGTAATTCATGGTAGGGAAATATAACCCCGTAATAAATTCTCTTTGATTAAATTCTCAAGCTTGTCCCCGTCCCCCATATATCCCTCAAAAATTCTGTTCCATAGCGCTTCTTGCTGGTGATATAAATATTTTACCATACCTTTCTCGTCAACAAGAGACATCACAGTGTCTATAAGGTCAAAACTTATCAATTCGTTTTTGCGTCCGTCAAAATGCCCCCCTACCCAATCCAAATCCAGCCAAAATCTAAAAGTGAGAGACAAGTCTTGCTTGTCCAATTTCGCAAGCGCCTCTTCCGCCTTCGCCCAATGCACTGCTTCGGGATTAATATGCGGCACGAAAAGTCGTTTTTCCCACTCATCTTCCTTGGCAAGATAACGCTGTACAATAAGCCAATTTACTGAATTTTTATCTTCGGGCAAAGGAGCTTCTCCCAGAATATCGCCCCGCAATAATGATGTGAGGCCTTTTGAAAAATCTTTTCCCTTTGCGATATTTTTAAATAGGTCGGAATAAAATTGAACTTCGTATAAATAATGCAGATATAACGCGAATACTCTCAGCAATTCTCCGGGTTCTCGTATTTCGATAGGTATTATAAATATTAACCCGAGCTCTTTAAGGTGGCTTAGATTATGCCTTTTCTTCTTGACAAATTCCCTGCCCGCTTCAAGCCACTTGCCG
Source organism: uncultured bacterium (assembly GCA_913054525.1). Lineage (GTDB taxonomy): Bacteria > Patescibacteriota > Minisyncoccia > Spechtbacterales > HO2-43-30 > CAJXHR01. The sequence continues at coordinate 2,658 of CAJXHR010000009.1, forward strand.
GAAAGCAGTATTGCCTCCACTTCTCTCTCTTCAAAATCCTCCGGCGTCAGGGCCAAATAAGCCCGATCAAAAGTTTGGTGCATCCATTCCTTTTCTTCCATAAACCGCAGAGAACTTGCTATTTCCTCCAGGCTTTCTTTTTGGAAAAGTTCCTCCCCGTCTTTGTATCCAAATTTTTTCAGTATATTGGGAGGGGGATTTTGTGTCAAAATCTCCCTGAACTTATCTTTTTTAAGGACCCATACCTTCCCCGGACTCATAAGCTCCCATCCGCGCTTCAAAAGTTCCGGAAAATTTGTGAATTGCTCCTCATCGCCTCCTCCACCTAAAAAAAGGAATAGCTGCTCTTCTGTTTTCTTAAGGTGGCTAAGCAGCGCTTCGTATACATCTCTGCTTTGAGGATTATTATCTTTCACCCCAAATCTCCGCAGTGTCTTTTGAACATGCCAGTCGTTCTCCTCTTCTATTTTCTTTAAAACCCCCTTCTTGCCCGAAATCACAGACATTTTTTTGTCGAGTTCGGAAAGCACAGAATCGTCAGGCATGCGGAGGAGTTGGTAGAGCTTATTCATATGGCACAAGATTTTTTATCAAGTTTCAATTTCCCAAACTTATATATATCATCCCCCGAAGACAATAATCCGTGATTTGCGCCCCATGCACCAAGCACTCCCGTCGCGTTTGCCGAGGCAAACTGTAGCGCTTCCTCGAGGGATTTGCCTCGTATGAGGGCCGAGATAAGACCGGACCCGAATGCATCGCCCGCGCCCGTTCTATCTACATACACCGATCCTTTTAGAATGCCTCCTGTATATACGCTTTGATTATCGCATGCGGTAAATCCTTTTGGACCTTTAGTCATAATCGTTATTCCCTTGACCCATTTGTCCAATTTCTTAAATATATCATCTTCCTTTTCAAACGCAACACCTGTAAGGTACGACGCTTCTTCTTGGTTGAGAATAAGGGCGTCAATCTTTTCGAGCACAGGCACCAGTTCTTTGCCCATTTTTAGCTGCGCTTTACCGGGATTCAAAGCGATCTTTACCCCGTTTTCATACGCAAAATCTATGAGGGGAAGAAATATTTTTGCGCTCTCGCCTCCTAAGTTTGTTATATACAACCATTTTGTATTCTTGATCCTCTCATACGGCACGGTCTCATCGCAGCAAAGATGCTCCGTAGCCCCACGATGCACGAGAATCGTCCGTTGACCTTCGGCAACCATAATAATAGAGTAGCCGGTAAAATATTTTTTATCGCGCATGATAAGATTTGTAGAGGCCCCAACTTGCTTCAAACGTCTCATGATAGACCTGCCTCGCGAGTCCTTCCCCACCCTGCAAAGTGCCGAAACCTTGAGGCCCTGCTTTGCAAAAGTTACCGCTGTGTTCACCGCGCTTCCCCCGGTCCTGAAGTGAATTTCAGGCACATCAATCTTTGAACCCAAATTAAAACACATTCCCTCCCCTGTCTTATATTTCTTATCTTTCACAACCTGAATCTCTGAATCTTTGGGCCAAATAAACACATCTCTTGTCGCGGAGCCGATTGTTATCACATCGTATGCCATTATTTTGACTTATTTAAAAATTCTAACAACGCCTCCTTTGTCCCTTCCTCGTCCAGCTTATACTTTTTCCATAAATCTTTGACAGAGCCCGACTCCGCGAAAATATCGTAGACGCCGTGAAGCTTCATCGGTACGGGATATTTTTGGGAGAGAAGTTCGGCAACCGCGCTCCCCATACCGCCCACAACATTATGATCCTCGCATGTGAATACCCGCCCGGTCTTTTTTGCGGATTCTATTATGGCTTGTTCGTCTAACGGCTTTATCGTATGTAAATTTATAACCTCAATTGAGATCCTGTCTTTTAGCTCTTCCGCGATTTTTAGGAGCCAATACACCATATATCCGTGGCCAATCGCGGTGATATCTTTGCCTTCGCGCAAGACCTGGGCTTTGCCTGCTTCATAGGGAGAATCCTCTGTTGTAAAAACAGGTGTTTTTTCGCGGGCATTTCGTATGTATACGGGACCCTTCAGGTCATATGCCGCTTTTACCGCTTTTCTTGCCTGCTCATAATCGCATGGGGCTATGACTGTAAAATTCGGAAGGCACCGCATAATAGAAATGTCTTCTGTCATCTGATGAGTCGGGCCGTCCGGTCCCGTAGCAAGTCCCGCATGCGAAGATACGAAAATTACATGATTTTGTGGATAGGCAATAGTAGTACGGATAGGTTCCCACGGGCGGCCGACTAAAAAGGCGGCGTAAGTTATGGCATAAGGCACTTTGCCCTGATAGGCAAGTCCGGCAGATACGCCGACCATATTTTGTTCCTGTACGCCGCATTGAATAAATCTTGCGGGAAATTTCTCCGCGAAATACTTTGCGCGCGAGGACCCTGCAGTATCGGCGGCAAGTACTACTACATTCTCTTTTTCCCCGCCAAGCTCGGCAATTCCAATACCCGCTCCATCGCGCATGGGCTTCCATTCCGTCTTCTCCTCGTCCAAATAATTTTTCGCCAGATTATAATTAGTCATGCTCTGCTTCAATTCTTCCCCTAAGAGTCCTTAATTCTTCAAGGGCTCTTTTGGCTTGCTCTTCCTTGGGCACTACATCCTCGGGCCCCGCGCCAGGAGGTACGCCGTGCCATCCGAATCTATTCTCGATAAACTCAATTCCTTTCCCCGGCGTGGTGTTAGCAATTATAAGCACCGGCTTTTCCTGAATTGATTTTGATTCTTCCAAAGTCGATATTATTTCGCGCATATCATGGCCATTCATTTCCATAACATGCCAGCCAAACGCTTCATACTTTTCGCGCAGAGGTTCCAGGGGCATTATATCCTCGGTATAGCCATCAATCTGGATATTGTTTCTGTCGATGATATAGGTCAGATTGCTAAGGCGGTATTTTGCCGCAAACATTGCCGCCTCCCACGTCATACCCTCTTGTTGCTCACCATCAGAGCCAATGCACCAGATATGATAATCAAGATCTGTGCCGTCCATTCGCGCCGCCATTGCAAATCCGCATGCCTGAGAAAGGCCTTCGCCAAGCGGTCCCGAAGTGGTTTCGAGGGCCGGCATCCTAAGATAATTCGGATGGCCCTCAATGCGGGAGCCGATTTTACGCAATGTCATGAGCTCTTTTTTTGGAAAATAGCCCGCATGCGCCATTGCGACATAGCGTATGGGCACACAATGCCCGACATCCAGTATCAGGCGGTCGCGCTCCGGCCACATCGGATTTTGGGGGTCGTGTTTTAATACGTGAAAATAAAAAACAGTAAAAATATCGGCCTGGCCAAGCGGACCAGCCGAATGGCCCGAACCCGACTCAATAAGCATCTTTACAAGATCCTCGCGGATATTGTTCGCTTTTTTCTCAAGCTCCTTTATTTTACTGTCACTGGGAGTTGGCATAAGTTTTTATTTTATCAACGGCTTTCTCCACATCCTCACTTTCAAATATATAACTCCCCGCCACTATCACATTTGCTCCTGCTTCAATCGCTTGCTTTGCAGTTTTGGGATTCATACCTCCGTCTACCCCTATTGTAAGATGCGGATTGCGCTTTCGCAATGCCTTGATTTTTGAAACGATTGATGATTTAAATTTTTGCCCCCCGAATCCAGGAGTAACTCCAAGAATTAAAATCATATCCACCAACTCATCTATAGCTCCAATCTGCTCAATATCTGTTTCGGGATTTATTGCAACTCCAACATCGATTTTTTTATTCCGGCAAATTTGTATTATAGCATGCGGATCCGACGTTGCTTCAATATGAAAAATAATTCTTTTTACCCCCGCGTCAATCCAGTCCCCAACATATTTCTCCGGCTCGGAAATCATCAAATGCGCCTCTAAAAAAACGCCGGGGTCATAATATTTTAATTCCGCCGGCTTGTTCCAGGTAAAATTCGGCACAAAATTCCCATCCATAATATCAAGCTGTACCCATCGCACGTACTGCTCAACTATCTCAATTTTCTCTTTGAGCTCCTTAAAATTTTTTGCAATAATTGCAGGTATAATTTCTACTGACATATGCCCAGTATACAATAAAAAAATCTCGGAATAAACCCCGCACAATTCTATGCGGGGCGGATATCGGGATTACTTATCAAATTTTTACAAATCTATCTTTGCGATTCGCCGTACATGGCGCTCCTCGCCGGCGAAAGGGGCCTCTAGCCACGTCTTCACAACTTCTTTTGCATCCTCTTCCGGCACAAAGCGGGCTGCAAGCGAAAGAACATTTGAGTCGTTGTGCTCGCGCATGAGCTTGACCAATTCCAAATCAAGAACGCGCGCCGCATAAACAGTAGCCCGTACGCCTTTGTGGCGATTAGCAACCATCGCCTCGCCCTGGCCCGAACCGCCAAGAACAATACCACGATTATTATCGGGGTCTTGTGAGACCTTCTCTCCTACTTTATGCATAAAATCCGGATAGTCGTCCTCCGCGTCATAGGAAAAAGCGCCCAGGTCTTCGTGGTCATATCCCCACTCCCCAAGCCACTGCTTGATTTTTTCTTTTAGCGCAAAACCGGCATGGTCTGTGCCAAGGTATATCTTCATATTATTTACCTCCTCGCAATTCTTTTATTTCCCGCGACAAAAAGTAGGCAAGCACCGTACGGATGACAATAATTGCTCCGACCCGTATCAAGACGTCTGTCGTGGGGGTCGCGATGAGCCGGATAATATCCCCTGCCAGGAAAAATTCAAGGCCCAAGACCAGCTTTTGGGAAAAATGCACCCGCAAATCCTGTGTCTGGGTCTTTCTTTTCTCACGGCTTCCAAGATGCGTTATCTGTACCTGCAGCCATTCAATAACAGCAAGCACTCCCCCAACGACCACCAAGAATATACCGAATGTATCAAAAAATAATGATATAGGGTAAATGTATTGTGACAATGATATATCAAACATGTTTTATATGCCGCATGGCATATTCTAAATCAGCTCCGACCTTTTTACCCGGATTAAATATATTTTGCGGATCAAAGATTTCTTTTGTCTTTTCGAAAAGTCCGTAAACCTCTTTCCCATACATCTTCTCAATATATGGACTGCGGATTAATCCGTCGTTATGCTCTGCCGTAATAGATCCTCCGTATTCCAGCACAAGATCATAAACCTTTTCAGCAACCTCCGGTATTTTTCTCCGCTCCTCTTCTCTAGATAAATCCATGAGGGGAATTATATGAAAATTCCCGCTTCCTGCGTGCCCAGCAAGAGTCGGAGTAATATTATGCTCTTCAAGTATATTATAAAGCTTTGGTAAAAATTCGGGAAGATGCGAGGGATCTACTATAATATCATCAATAAAAGGCGCCGCTCTTTTGTCTTTTACTTTGTGCCGCAGAAGATTAAAGCTTTCCCGCCGGATTACCCAATATTTTTCCGTATCCATACCGCTCTTCGTGGCCTTTGTGTATATGCCAAGCGGCTTCAATTCATCACGCAAGCCTTTGACTCGATCATTGATTTTCTCTTCATCATCTCCGGTCAGCTCAACCAAAACTACGAATTTGGGCAAACGCAGCTTCCTTGCAATAGCCAATCCCTCTCCAAAAAAACTAAATATAACAGAAAAGAAATTACCCGTGCCTATTTTTTTTGCAATATCCGGAAAAAAGCGCAAGGCAAGCTTTAGAGTATTATCATCAAAAGCCTCGAGGCTCTCTGGACTGTATTTTAAAGCTGTGCTTACAAAATTGGTCATTTTTTCAATATCATCAAGAAATACAACTACCATCCTCGAGTATTTCTCCTTTTCTACTAATCCAAGCTCGGCTTCGGTAACTATGCCTAGCGTCCCCTGCGAACCAACAAGTATCTGCGTAAGATCAAAATACTCCCGATCCCAAACATTCCATAAAAAATACCCGGCGGAATTCTTTGAGACCTGGGGCTTTGCCTTTTTAATTATGGCAAAATTATCCTCGAGAAGCTCATATATTTTCCTGTATATACCGCCCTCGAAGTCATCCTGTGCTTTCTTTTTTTGAAGCTCAATTTTATTAAGTTTTTTAAATTCGTATTCATTGCCGTCGGAAAGAACAGCTTTTAAGCGACGCACATATTCATTTGTTTTTCCATATCTCAAAGTTTTCTCTCCGCCGGAATTATTTGCTATTATCCCGCCAATAGCGCAAATAGACTTACTTGCGGGGTAACTGGGAAAAATTAGGCCCTGTTTTAAGGTTTCTTTTTCAAGATCTCTATAATAAACGCCTGGCTCTACTATAGCCGAGCTTTCCCCAACGTTTTTGATATGATTGAAATATTTATCAAACTCCACAACAATCGATTCCGTGAGCGGGCCGCCTGTCATATCAGTGCCGCCGGAACGGGCGGTCAATGATAGTTCGGGATACTTTTCTTTGTTCTCATTCACAAACTTTACCAGATCTTTTAGGTCCTCGGTATCTTTTGGAAAGACAACCGCCTTCGGCTGTACCTCAAAAATACTCGCGTCGCGGCTATATTTATCAAGCGTTTTTTCGTCAGTCGCAACATCGCCCTTTATTATATTTTTGAGTTCCTCTTGCCAGGACATTAATACCTAAGAAGTTACTACGTTTTATATTAACTTGCCTATCTCTTTGACTTCCCTTAGTAGCATTGCGCTATAACCCCACTCATTATCGTACCAGGCAAAAACTTTGACGAGATTGCCTCCTACTACGCGAGTGTGATTCAGGTCAACAATTGCTCCTGCCGTGGTCTTTAAAATATCAGAGGATACTAACGGCTCACAAGTTACTTCCAGTATCCCTTTCCATCTCTCTTCCTCTGATGCCTTTACAAAAATTTCATTTATTTCCTCTACCGAAGTATCTCGCTTCGCAAGAAAAGTAAAATCAATTACCGATCCTGCCGACACCGGCACGCGCAGGGCGACGCCTGTAAAAAGTCCCTCGAGCTCCGGCATTGCCTTTGCTGTAGCTTCTGCCGCTCCCGTTGTTGTAAGAACAATATTCTGTGCTGCAGCGCGGCCGCGAGCAGGTTTTTCGCTTGGACCGTCAACAAGATTCTGGCTTGCGGTATAACCATGAACAGTCGTAAGCATCGCCTTTTCGATTCCTGGATTTTCCGACATTACGGCAGCCACGGGACCTACGGCATTTGTGGTGCAGGAAGCATTTGAAATAACATTTCCCTTATTTAAATCCTGAGTATTTGTGCCGACCAAGACATGGGGCACATTGCCCTTTGCCGGCGCCGACACAACTACATATTTTGCACCGGCTTTGATGTGCTTTTGCCCCCCCTCCTCGGACGCAAATACTCCGGTGGATTCCACCACAACATCCACCCCAAGGTCTTTCCATGGAAGATTTTCCGGATCTTTTTCGGTTAAGCTTAAAATTTTCTTGCCGTCCACCGACAAATATTTATTGCCATCCTCGTCTTTCGTCTCCACTGACTTTTCATACCGGCCATACACCGTGTCGTATTTTAGCAAGTAAGCTAAGGTCTCCTCATCCGTTAAATCGTTAACAGCAACAACCTCGACTCCCTTGGCTCCGAACGCCTGTCTAAAAAATGTCCGGCCGATACGGCCAAAACCGTTGATTGCAATTTTCATATTTTTTGCAAATTTAGATTAAATATGCGGCGCCCAATGCACCCGCATCGTCTCCTAATTTTGCGCTCACGATTTTTGTTTCTTTAGCTTGTATTGAAATAATATATTTTTTAGCGCTCTTGTTCATTTCCTCTTTAAACAAATCCCATGCCTTTGAAATACTTCCGCCTACGATAACAATCTCCGGATTTATAACATTTATAGTATTCGCGATGCCTACCCCGAGCCAAAAACCAAATTTTTTATACACGTCTTGGTATTCCTTGTTTCCCGCGCGGGCCTCCCGCTCAATGGCCATGGGGTCTCTTCCTTTCCAAAGATATTGTGACCTAGACGAGCAAAGGTCCTCAAAAGAACGCTCCCCATCTAAAATCATATGCCCAATTTCTGCCGCACCGCCATGATACCCATCCCATAAAAATGCTTCGCCATCGCGATCCAGCACAATTCCTCCGCCTACACCCGTGCCTAATGTCACGCCTACCGTGCTTGAGGCCGCGGCTGCTGCCCCAAACAAATGTTCTGCCCATGCAAAACAGTTCGCATCGTTATCGACAAATATGGGAAAATTAAAATTTTCCTCTAATTTCTTAAGCGTGGGGAAATTTTTTAGCGGAAGATTCGGCGAGGGCAAGCTTACTTTATCCCGGCTAAGAGGACCTGCTATGCCTACCCCGATTCTTTCCACATTTTTTTCTCCAAATTCCTCAATTAAGGAATGTATCTCTGTTGTTATTTCTTTAAAAAATTTATCGCCGTCTTTTTTATTCTGCAAATCAACACGATTTGACTTTACAACCTTAGGTAACCTTCGCGTACGCAAAAAATCCTTATCCCATTCGGCAACAATCGAATGAATCTTTGTCCCTCCTATATCTAACCCGATAACATACTTCATGGTCCTTCTTAAATTATACCACACTGCTTATTCCAAATCCTATCCCGTATGCCACGACAGCCGCAAGCCCCCCCACAAGAAACATTTCAAGCCCGCTTGAAATCCATGATTTTTCAGTAAAGGCAGCCCTCGCCGCCCCAATGCCGAATAGGGCGACCGCAGTAAATATCGAGGCATATAAAAAAGTATTAGCGCTTGCGGTAAAAAATATATACGGCATAAGCGGAACCAGACCGGCAATCATAAATGCTAGAAAGGTTACAAGAGCTCCTTTGGCTGGACGCGCTTCTTCCTGTTCCACAAGTCCCAATTCCTCGTGCATTATAAAGTCCAAGGCAAATTTTTCGTTGTGAGTAATTAATTCAGCCAATCCGTCCAAATCTTTATCTGCATATCCTTTTTTTCTTAAAAAATTTGTGATCCGCTCTTTATAAGCTTCCTTATTCTCCTCAAGCAACCGCAGGTTCCCTGACCGCTCTTTACTATACAAATCCTTTTCGGATTTTGTACCCAGATAATTTCCGCTCGCCATAGAAATGCCATCGGCAAAGAGGTTTGCAAAACCCAAAACCAAAATAACTACCGGATCCAAAGCTGCCCCTACAACTCCCGCGACCACGGCAAAGGTCGTAATTATCCCGTCATTCGCCGCATAAACAGCGTCCTTCAAAAATTCCCCTATTTTCTTATAGAGCCAAGATATCATAAATATTTTCCTGTCCAACTTCCCTTATTTTTCATTATATCATGCGGCGTGCCTTCGGCAACTATATGGCCTCCTCCCTCGCCGCCTTCCGGGCCAAGGTCTATGATCCAGTCGGCGTTTTTAATAACATCCATGTTATGCTCAACGACCAGGACCGAATTGCCGAACGAAACAAGCTCGAAA
>CAJXHR010000010.1 GCA_913054525.1 uncultured bacterium
TGGATAAGGAATATTTTTGCTGTTGTGGTGCTGGGAAGCGCGCTCCGAATTTTACTTTTTTGAAAAATGCGGTAGATTATTTCGGATAGTACTTTGAAATACGGAGGCAGTTTATGAATCTGGATAAGTTTCTGGGATGTATTTTTGGAGTTGCAATAGGAGATACTCAACTCACTCTTGCTACAATAGACGCATTGACTGAATCTGATGGAATATTCGATATGGATGCTATAGCACGGGCGCATATCAGAGCCTATAAAGGCGAGAGGCGCGGATGGGGCAGGTCAACGAGAAAGGCATGCGAGCGACTCACAAAAGGCGCCAAATGGAATTGGACGAATTCCGGAGATCGAGACGGAGCAGGGAATGGGGTAATGATGAAAATAGCGCCGCTCGGTCTTTGGCAGACTATGGCAGTGGAAGACATAAGGCCATTTGTTAATAAATGTATTGAATATGGCAAAATGACACATCTTGGGACTCCGGCAATTGTCGCAGGGACCCTCCATGCAGTTTCTATAGCAACATTTGCCGGCCGCAAAGATTCCTTTGTGCGCGTGCCTACGTTCTTAAGTTATCTTTATGAACTTGCAAAAGGCCTTGAAGCCGAGCTGCCGCCCTGGAAGGATAAAATCTCATCACAAATAATCAATATTATGGCATATATTGATTATGGCAGAAGGGGGAATCTCGGAAAGCAAAGTCCGGAAGATATAGCATCTTTGTTTGGTGGCGGTACATCTTATGCCTATCATTCCTTTGGGCTTGCATATGCGATCTTTGCCAAAAGCGCATGCAATCCGGATAATCCTGATCCATTCAATGCAGTATTTGAAGCAGTAAACGCCGGCGGCGACACCGACACAAACGCAAGTATTGTGGGCTCGCTCGTGGGCGCGCTTCACGGAATGCGCGCTATCCCCCAAGAGCTCGTGGAAGGAGTTGAAAAAAGCGGTGAGATCAGGGAGCGTACCGAAAAATTTTTTGAAGCATGCAAGAGGAGAGCGAAATGAACCGCGAGAAATTTGAGAAGCTGCTGTATCTAAAGATGCGGCCCGCAGACGTCGAACTTGTTATGGAGGCATACCAAGATGCCAAAAAGGGGCACGGATACAAAGATCAAGTCAGGGATAACGGCGAGAGATACTTTGAGCATCCCAGGAGGGTTGCGTTGGTATTGATGCTTGATCTTGAGATATATGACCCCGATATGCTTATAGCCGCTCTCTTACATGACATAGTTGAAGATACGTTTGCTTTCGGCAGTAGAGACAAGGCATTCAAGAGAATTCAGCGCAGATACGGAAAGCGCGTGGCGACATTTGTTTTGGCATTAAGCAAGGAGCCATGCGAGCGGCCGGAAGAGAAAATAGAGAGGGATCATCGTTATTTTGAGGCAATTACACAAGAGGGTCCCAAAACGACAATTCTTAAATTGGCGGATAGACTGGATAATCTCCGCGATATGCATCATTGCACTACTGCAAAGAAGCGACACTATGTAGAGGAGACGAGGTCTCATATTCTGCCCATGGCGCTTGATGTTACCTACCAAGTGAAAGGAAAGATGCGTCTGAATATACTGACGATCTACGGCCGAATGGTATCAATTTGCCGAAAAAGCGAAGACGAAATCGCCTCATAATCGCCCCGTATTGCGACGAGGCGATTTTTTATTTACAATACAAGCATGAACAAAATGTCCAAGTTAGCGGTTTTTGATATCGACGGGACGATTTTTAGGTCCTCGCTTTTGATTGAGCTTGTGGAGAGAATGGTGGATGAGGGATTGTTCCCGCAAAAAGTCCGTTCTATTTACAGCGAAGAATATCAGAAATGGCTCGATCGCAGGGGATCATATGACGACTATATTAAAAAAGTTGTCGAGGCGTATATATATCATATAAAGGGCGTCCGCCTTGCCGATGCGATGGCTATTGCGGACCGTCTAATGATATTCCATAAAAACAGGGTTTATACATATACAAGAGATCTTGTGATGAAGCTAAAAAAGACCCATTATCTTCTCGCGATTTCCCATTCGCCGTATCACATTGTTGAGCCGTTTTGCCGCGAATGGGGATTCCAAAAGGTGTATGCTATGATGTACGAAGTAGATGAGGACGAAGTTTTTACCGGCGGGGTGGAATACGAAGATTTTATGAAGCAAAAGGATAAGGTTTTGAAACGAGCAATAGAAAAAGAAAATCTAACACTTAAGGGTTCGGTAGGCGTGGGGGATTCGGAATCTGATATCTCCATGCTAGGAATGGTGTCGCGTCCTATTGTATTTAATCCAAATAAAGAGTTATATCGGGCTGCAAAGCGCAATAGGTGGGAAATCGTGGTTGAACGCAAGGATATGATATATAAATTATGATTCGTTTATCTCCTTCAACGCTGGGTTTATATAAAGAATGTCCGCGCTGTTTTTGGCTGCAGATAAACGAGAAGTTCGCGCGGCCGCGGGGAATTTTCCCCACGCTCCCGGGCGGTATGGATTTGGTAATAAAAAAATATTATGACTCCTATCGCGGCAAACTGCCGCCGGAGCTTGAGGGCAAGATAGACGGCATCTTAATGGATGACCTTGCTCTTTTGAATAAATGGCGCAATTGGCGGACAGGGCTTGAGTATTATGACAAGGAGAGGGACGCAACGCTTTTCGGAGCGCTTGACGATTGTCTGGTAAAAAGCAGTCAGAAATCTGCAATCAGCAATAAAAAACTTTATATGCCCTTGGACTATAAAACTCGAGGTTTTCCTCCGCAGGAAGGGGCGAGTGAGATTTATTACCAGCATCAGCTGGACGCTTACGCTCTTATGCTTTCAGAAAACGGCTACAAGTCGGGAGATTGCGCTTATCTTGTTTATTACTATCCAAGGGAGGTAAAGGAAAACGGTACCGTGGATTTTGAAGTAAAACCGGTAAAGATAAATACGGACATAGAGCGGATCCGCAAAATGTTTGAGGGCGCTGTAGATTTGCTCAATAGCGATGTTCCTGCCGGGCACTCAAGCGGTTCATTCTCATGCGAATTCGGCCTCTGGCACAAGCTTGCCACGGAGTTTGACTAGTGTATTATAAATAATCTCGTATTTTAACAACAAAAGGAGGTTTTTTATGCTGGATCGCTACACGTTGCAGCCGATGAAAGTGCTTTGGCATCCGCAGACAAAGTTTCAGTTTTGGCATAATGTAGAGTGTGCCTGGCTTCGGGCGCGAGTTGATTTCGGCGAGTTGCCGCAGGAGGCGCATAAGGCGGCAGAATCCGCGAAAGTTACCAAACGGACGCTTGAGCGTATCAAGACGCTCGAGGAAGAATATGATCACGACATGATTGCCTTCGTTGTGACGATGCAGGAGCAGATGGGCGATTGGGCAGGCGAATACCATAAGCGCATTACTTCTTATGACATTGAGGACCCGGCGCTTATAATGCTGATCCGCAGCGCCATTGTGCTTATTATTGGTGAATCGGCTGAACTTGAAGGCGTGCTGCGCAGAAAAGCAGAGGAGCACAAATGGACTTTAATGATTGGACGTACCCATGGCCAGTACGCAGAGCCAATAACTTTCGGGCATCTGATGATGGTTTATGCCGAAGCTATAGTTCGCAGTATCAAAAGGCTGGAAGACGTACTGGATAAAGAACTAAGTGAAGGTAAAATGTCCGGCCCGGTAGGTATGTATGGTGAGATCGATCCTAAAATGGAGGAAAAAGCGCTTGGCTATATAGGCCTGAAAGCTGCCAAAGCGGAAACGCAAATTCTTCAGCGAGATCGGCATGCGGCGGCGCTTGCGGCGCTCACAGTGTTTGCAGGAACTATCGAACAAATGGCGAGGACCTTTTGGGAGATGATGCGCTCGGATGTTGGCGAGCTTCGCGAGCCGAGAAAGACAAATCAGCGCGGATCAAGCGCAATGGCCTGGAAGAGGAATCCTATCCTGATGGAGCGCCTGGAGGGTCTTCCCCGGCTTATTCGCGGATTGCTTGTGGCACAAATGGAAAGTATCGCGACTCCCGAAGGCAGGGATATTTCGCAGTCAATCGTAGAGCGGCATACTTTCCCCGATGCCACGGCGCTCGTGCATTATGCCGTCGTTCGTATGGCAAAATGTGTTGAAAATATGGAAATATTTCCCAATAGAATGCGTATAAACTTGGATAAAACTCAAGGCGTCTGGGCGGGCCAGCGGGTGCAGACCGCGCTCATGGACGCCGGCGTATCGTATGATGCTGCCTATGAATATATCCAGATTGCCGGTTTTAACGCAGCAGACGAAGAAATGCACATGTTCCAAGTCCTACAAATTCTTTCGGTTGCTGGGGGGGATCGGCGTACCGCAGAAGATATACTGGGCTCCGAAGTCCTGACAAATCTCTTTGATCCCGTATCGTATATCCAAAGAGGAATCGAGCATATATTTGGAGGTGATTAGATATGAAAAGGAAGGCAAGATTTTTGGTTTTTTCAGCCTTTAGCCTGGTTATAGTAATGCTCGCATTGGCCGGATGCACAGGACGCGCGGCATCTACCGAAGAGCCGCCGACCCCCCTTGCTACAGTGGCCCCGGTTGCCGTACTGTCTCCGATCGATATACTGGTTCCTACATTGACTCCTCCGGCAGCAGTTGATCCCGAGGTCGCGGAGGTTGCTGAAGATTACGATCTGTCTAATACTCCGGATATTTCCAAATTTCCGTTTGTGTCGCTCGTTAATATCCATAGGGTTGGGGACTTTATTTTCTCGATACACGCAGCTTATGACGAGGAAGGTATAAATCTCATTGCTGAGTTTGCGGTGTATCCTGTTGACGACTTGCCGGCGGAATTGGGAATTCAAATGGACGGTTATCCAATAAGATGGCTTCCGCCTTCCGAAAATTTGCAATTCCTTATGTGGGTCCGTAGAGATACGGATGGGAATATTGGGCCGGTACATTTCTATGAACATAATGGAAATGAGTGGTCATATATAATGACAGACGAGGATATGTTCGCGACAGAATCCGAATCCGATGGTGAAGCTTTTACCATGATTTACTTGGGTGAAGATTCAGAAATGGGCATACGTTTCCTAAAGTGGTTCAGGGATCACGATGGCTCCAAGGACGACATAAGAAAACTTTTCGGCAGATAATAAGATAGGCGAGCGTAGATCCTCTATAGCCAGGCGCGGAATTGCGTCTGGCTTTTTTGTTTGCAAAAAATATGATAATGTAAAAGTATGCTGGATATAAAATTTATACGCGAAAATCCGGATGCTGTGAAAGATGCGGCAAAGAAGAAGGCGATGGAGGTCAATGTTGACCGGATTTTGGAATTGGACAAGGAGCGCAGGGATACCCTGCAGGTTGTGGAAAAATTACGCGCGGAGCAGAACAAAGCATCGCATACAATAAGCTCGGAAAAAGACGACAGAAAAAAGAAAGGCCTTATTTCAGAAATGCGGGATGTAAAGAAAAATCTGCAGGAGAGCGAGGGGACGTTGGAGAAAGCAGAGGAAGAGCTCAACGACTTATTAAAACTGGTCCCGAATATTCCCTATGACGACGTACCGGTGGGGCCGGATGCGAGCGCGAATGTCGTATTGCGCGAAGTGGGCAAGAAACCAAAATTTTCTTTTGATGCTAACGACTATCTGACAATCGCCGAGACGCACGATTGGATCGATATTGAGCGAGCCGCCAAGGTTTCGGGGAGTCGTTTCGGATATATTAAGGGCGATTTGGCATTGCTCGAATTTGCAATAGTCAGATATGCTATGGATTTTTTGACAAAGGAGCGATTTACCCCTGTTTTGCCGCCGGTTTTGGTGAAGCCCGAATACATGGAAGCCATGGGATTTTTACATGGTGAGGCGGCAGATGATGCTTATTATCTAGAGAAGGATGAATTGTATTTGGCGGGCACTTCAGAGCAGGTAATCGGACCAATGCACGCAGGCGAGACGTTCAAGGGGGAAGATTTGCCAAAGCGATATGTAGGTTTTTCTACATGTTTTCGCAGGGAGGCAGGATCGTACGGAAGAGATACAAAGGGCATATTGCGCGTGCATCAGTTTGATAAAGTTGAAATGGTGGTGTTTGCCCATCCCGAGAAATCACGCGAAGAACTTACGTATCTACTCTCACTGAACGAGAAAATGATGCAGGAGTTGAAATTGCCCTATCGGGTAGTGCATATTTCAACCGGTGATATGGGCCTTGCAAAAGCAGATATGTATGACATTGAAACATGGATACCAAGCGAAAATACTTATCGCGAGACGCACTCCGCATCCAACATCACCGACTTTCAGGCTCGAAGATTGAATATTAAATTCGGCAAGGATCGACAGTATGTACATATGCTAAATGGCACTGTTTTTGCAATAGGCCGCACGCTTATTGCAATAATAGAAAATTATCAAACAAAAGATGGTGAGGTAGATATCCCCAAAGCGTTGCAGGGGTATATGAGGAAGAAGAAATTAAAAAATGCCCCCTCAAAAAAGTAAAGTTGTCGGTCGATACGGCCGGCCTCAAAAAAAGAAAAGTTTTCGTTTAAAATTTCTTTTTAGCCGAAAGTTTTTTTATCTAGCCCTTTTGACGGCGATCCTTTCCGGGGCTTTTTATTTTTTTCTCATTTCCGGTAGTTTTGAAATGAGAGAGATTAATGTATCCGGCTTTGAAGCGGTGAGCGAAGAACAGATTTTGGGAGCGATGAATAATATCTTGAGGGAGAAAAAATTTGGACTTTTAGGGCCAGCTAATTATTTTCTTCTGTCCGAAGAAAAATTGCAGAGCTCCATACTGGTTTCTCTGCCCAAAATAAAAAACGCGGACATAAAAAAAGTAGATAAAAATGTGCTGGAAATTTATGTGGAGGAGCGTGAAGTGACAGGGGTGTGGTGTAGGGACAACGAATGTTTTTATTTTGACAAAGTGGGCGTGATCTTTGAACAGGCGCCCCGAAGCTTTGGGTCATTGATGGTTTCTGTTACGGATGAGCGGGATATTGAGCCAAATCTTGGTAATGTTGTTTTGGAAGGGGCTCAAGTTAATCTAGCTCAAGAGGCGCATAGATTGGTGGGCAATAACTTTTCATTTGGTGTTCGTGGTATTATTATCACTCACGATGCCGAGTTTGAAATTTTGACTTCGGAAAATTGGCGAGTGCTTCTGGATAAAAATAAGGATATAGATTATCAGCTCTCAAATCTTAAATATGTCTTAGATGAGGAAATCGGAACCCGCAGGGGCGAGTTGGAATATGTTGATTTGCGGCTTGGAAACCGCGTTTATTATAAGTATCGAGAAAATTAAAAAAACACATATCTTAACACGTGTTTAGCTATGTGTTTTTTTAATTTTCTATATTATATACAAATATTGAGTACCCGATTTTTGCGACGGGTTCGTATTCATCAAGCCAGGCGTAGGAGGCGTGGGGATAGGCGCGGGATGTCTGCATAAAGGTGGCGGACACCGCGAGCCAGCCGGTTGTTTCGCCGTTGTCCGCGTGCCATATTTCAGCGCGATTTCCAAGATAATATTCCACATCGCTTCCGCCAAAGTAGTCCACTTTTATATGTTCTATATTTTTTTCTTCAACAAATTTTTTAAGCCGGCGAAGATCCTGTCCCCAGTCTAGGTTTGAGTCCACAACACTCTTGTAGCCATTTGCCGGTCCTCCCGCGAATTCATTAAAGTATGCGATGTAATGCGGATATATTCCCAAAAACGATACAATATACCAGAGAAGAAGCACGATTATAAGCATTG
The DNA here is from genome assembly GCA_913054525.1 of uncultured bacterium. GTDB lineage: Bacteria > Patescibacteriota > Minisyncoccia > Spechtbacterales > HO2-43-30 > CAJXHR01. The sequence continues at coordinate 7,772 of CAJXHR010000010.1, forward strand.
TTTTCCCCGCGTTTTTTACGTAGAATTTTATAAGCTGGATTACAGCAGTCAGCGGGTAGATATTTTTGATTTCAGGAGCTCCCTGAAGCCAACGCTTCATTTGTCCGGCGATAAGCAGATACATAAACGGAAAAGTCGGCAGGACATGCCGGACACCGATATTAAGATTGCCCGTAACGCTGATTACCCAATAGAATATTATAAAAAGCAGCATTGCAACTTCGTCAAAATTATCCAGTATTTTTTGCGGCATACTCCCGAAAGTATTTTTTAGTCCGATGGATCTGAATGTCCGGTATATTCGCAATTTGAAAGCAGCGAAACTTAAAAGAATAAAAAGGAGAAATGCCGCCGGCACCTTAAGCAAAAATACAACCGGGAAATAATGAAGCCACGCCTGATTTGATACTTCTCCCAGGAAATATGTGGTATTTCCTCCCGCGACTCTCATAAATACCATCGCAACGCCAAGTAAGTATTGAGCATAGGCGCGAAGTACTGGCTTGTCTGTCATCCAGACAAGCGCATCTGTGAGTGCGGGGAATTTATTGTTTTGAAGGATGTGTTGAATATCCGCGGCCTGTTTTTCCGGGGGATAATTAAGGACGTGAAATTGATAAACGGGAAGTATTATGAGGGCGGTGATGGCGAGGATTGCAAGGAATCTAAATTTCCAAGACAGTATAGCTTTGAAAACATCTTTTCTGAATATATTTATTGATCTTAGTTGTAGTATTAGCCAAATAGCCGTGATGGCTGGCAAAAATCCTAAGAGCAGAACTAGAGAAAATTTGAGCAGCTGGGCTATCGCAAAGGCAACCCCTGCGATAATAAGATTTTTCCCGGAGGGATTTTTGAGGAGTTTTACATAATAATATATAGCAATAAAGAAAGCGAATGCGGCCGGCACATCTGTTGTCACAAGTCGCCCATGCGCCATAATAGTGGGGGAGAAAGCAAACAAGGCGAGTGTGAAAAGCGCCCACTTGGCTCCAAAAAGTTCGCGCGCCCATTTAAACACAAACCATCCAAATAAAAGCGTGAGCAGTATTGGCCCAATCCGCCCAAAGGCAATCAATTTATCCGCGTCATTTCCGGAGCGGTACAGAAACTGCGGCCCCAAGTCCCACTGGGCGTTTACCATGTCTCTCCATGCAGTGTGATCTGTGGGAAAATTGATGTTCTGAAAAAGCAGAGGTATGGCCGCTATGTCCTTGATGAGCGGCGGATGCTCGGGATTGAGCCGCATATCTTGTAATTTCAAATAGCTGTATCCGGAGACAATATGTGGCGACTCATCCATTGTCACAGAGTCCCCGCGGACAGACCCGAAAGCAACCAAGCCCATAACGGCAAGCATAAAAAGGGCTATTGCAGTTGAATTTTTGAGAAATTTCATATATATTACAGTGTAGCACATTTAAGTTGAATAAGACGTAATTTATAGGATACATAAAGGGGGAATCGGGATGGAAATTGTACTTGTTGGTGTCGTACCCCTTGTGCTTTTACTGGCAATCCTGGCATGGGCTCTTCGCATATCAAGAAAAACTAGACAGCGGGGAAATTATTACCTTGCAAACTTGCTTGATCTGAAAAACGGTTCAAAGGTGATAGACAGCTTCGTGCTTTATGACTTTTCCTACGGGCAAGCCCGAGAGCGGGCACACAGACGCCTCAAGGCGCGCCCGCTCTATCAGGCAGACGATGATCTCAGGGAATTTGTCAGAATTTATGAGATGGGAGATGAATTTAGCTCTGCGGGCTATGAGTTCGATGTCTTGCCTGAAGCGTTAAGAAGATTTGTTCTCAATATTTCTATTGCGGACAAAAAGAAAACTGTAGGAGGTGGAAGGGGTAGCTCCGGATGCGGATGCGTGCATGGCGGATGCGGCTGTGGCGAAGGATGCGCGTGCGTAGTTGGATGCGGCTGCGGAATGGGCGGCAGTTAAAGAATCAGTAATTTAAGTGGCCCAAGGGCCACTTTTTCATTTTCAGATTTTATCCTGATTTGTCCCCCTGCGGGGGATCACCCGTAGGGTGACAAATTTTATATTTAAATGTATTATGGAATATATGAAAACTACACTTTTTGCATCAGTCGCAGTAGTTATATTTTTTACAGGCGCGTTTTTCTATCTTGGAGGCGGCGGCGAATCGCCTACTGATACGCCCCAAGCTGGAGATAACAAGCCAGATAAGAGCATGGATATAAAAGGAGAAGTAATTTACGCTGTTATAGAAACCGGGAAAGGGGATATTGAGCTTGAGCTTTACCCCAAGGTTGCCCCTAAGACGGTGGACAAATTTGTGAAACTTGCGGAAGAGGGGTTCTACAACGGTATTAAATTTCACCGCGTAATCTCAAGTTTTATGATACAGGGAGGCGATCCTCTTTCCAGAGTCGATGATCCCAGCGTGGGGACTGGCGGCCCCGGATATACTTTTGAAGACGAGATAAACCCCCGTTCTCTTGGGTTGTCTGATGGCGATATTGCACAGCTTGAAGCGCAGGGGTATGTGTACGATTATACTCTTGAATCTATGAGGGTAGATGTGGGTACGATTGCGATGGCAAACTCGGGGCCAAATACCAATGGCAGCCAGTTTTTCATAGTCACATATGAGCCCCAGCTGCACCTCAACGGCAAGCACACGGTTTTCGGCAAGGTCACCAAAGGCATGGATGTAGTAAAGGCAATTGAACAAAATGATGTCATGACGACAATCAAGGTAAGTCTTCCCTAACGGAGGTGAGTAATGAAAATTTTAGTAGTAGGCGGGGGCGCCAGGGAACACGCGATGGCTGTTGTATGTTCGCAAAGCGAACTTTTAACTTTGGAAGATAGGATGCTTAGACATATCTACTGGGCGCCCGGTAATGCGGGGTTTTTGAATACTGCGGGAGTGCAGTGTGTGGATATACAAGCGGATGACATTGAGGGCCTAATAGCCTTTGCAAAGGATAAATGTATAGACCTTATTCTTGTAGGGCCGGAGTTGCCTTTGACGCTCGGAATCGTTGACCGGGCCGAGAAAGAGGGCCTTTTGATACTTGGGCCGCGCAAAGATGCTGCGGTGATCGAAGGCAGTAAGGTATTTATGAAGAATCTTTTCGATTCTTACGGCTTCAATCATTTGACCGCGCCGTATAAGCTTTTTGGGAATCCCGACAGGGCAAAGGAATATGTCGAATGGTACATGAATGAATATGGATTGCCGCTTGTCGTCAAGGCAGATGACCTCGCCTCCGGGAAGGGAGTGGTTGTAGCGCATGCTGTGGAAGAGGGCAAGGCAGCAGTGGATCTCCTTATGATAAGGGAAGGCCACAAGCTTATTCTTATTGAAGAGAAGCTCGAGGGCTGGGAATGCTCCTTTACAGTTCTAACAGACGGCCACCGTATCTTGCCTTTTCCGGTTTCGCGCGACTACAAGCAGGACCTTGAGGGCAATAATACCGGGGGAATGGGCGCTTACAGCCCCGTAGCAGATTTGTGCAGGGAGCACTATGAGGAGATTCTGGGATGTATACGGAAAGTGATCGGAGCGCTCCGGGATATGGGCAGGCCGTTTAAAGGATTTTTGTACGCAGGCATGATGATAACAGATAGCGGCGCCAAATTTCTTGAGTTCAACTGTCGTCTCGGGGATCCGGAAGCCCAGGTTATCCTCCCTCTTCTGGAGTCGGATTTTCTCAAGCTTTGTTACTTTGTGGCACAGGGCAATCAGAATGAGATGGGTGCTGTAGAGTGGTCGCAAGATGCGGTAGTGAATATCGTTGTCGCTGCGCAAGGGTATCCCGGTAAGCCCAAAAAAGGACAAAAAATATACGGGATTAATGAAGCATACGAGGAAGGGGCAGTAGTTCTTCATGGTGCCACTAAGCATGCTAAAAACGATATCTTCATGTTACAGACTGATGG
>CAJXHR010000011.1 GCA_913054525.1 uncultured bacterium
AACAAGGAAAAGAATATATTTACCGTCCTTCAGGGCCGCGCGTATTTTTGAGGTGTAATAATTTATTTTTTCCGCGCTATCGCGGTTCCAATATATGACCGGCTTATGGGTTTCTCCTTGCCCGGCGCGGGGGATGGGCGGGAGTGCGGCAAGCTCCGCCAGAAATTTTTTAGTCGGCCTGGCAAATGATTTTGGGAGCAGAGCTTTCATGGTAAGCCCGAGAGATGAGTAGAAGTATGAGCTTGTCCACAAAACAAGCTCAATATGATGCCTGGGGATGACTGCGTTCTTATTTATGACTTTGTCGATCGGCTTAATTTGGAATGAGGATTTTTTTATGGATTGCTTTTTTTGTCCTACGGGTACGCACGATATGACTATCGCCAAGAGAGACCTATGCGCAATTTTTATTTGGACAATCCCTCCGATAGATATTTTATCTGATGCAAAATAATCGAACGCCTGGGGTGCGGGGCGCGGTATTTTTGTCAGTGGTATTACGGATAGGATGAACATGCGAGATTTACGATTTACGGCTTAAGATTTAAGATAAGAGTGATGCTTATTTTGGGCACGGAGATTTATAATATCACCTTATCACAGGGGCTTGAAAAAGCAGAGAGTTTTTTACGCGACGGCAAGCAACATTACATCGTAACGCCAAATCCTGAAATTGTATTGCAGGCAAAGCGCGATGTGTCGTACCGCGCAATACTCAATAAGGCCGATCTAAGTATTCCCGATGGAGTGGGGCTTATGTGGGCATCAAAGGCGCTATATGGGCGAAAGTGTCTTAAGGAGCGGATTGCGGGAGTGGATTTTATGTATGAATTTTTGCGGTATGTGGGGGGTTCAACCCCTGCCTTGCCGGCAGGCAGGCCCCACATAAAAGTGCTTTTGCTTGGAGGGCGAAATGGAGTTGCGAAAAAGGCGGCAGTCAATCTCAAAAAGAATTTTAAGAATGTTAAATTTTATGCCCTAGAGGATATCGACAATGCGCGTAAGGATTTTCTTATAAATGAAATATACAAGCCCGATTGTGTTTTCGTCGGGCTTGGCGCCCCTAGACAGGAAAAATGGATATATGATAATATCTCAAAATACCCTACGGTAAAAATTGCGATGGGCGTGGGCGGGTCGTTTGATTTTATTTCGGGCCGTGTGCGACGCGCGCCTATAATATTTCGCAATATTGGAATAGAGTGGCTTTGGCGCCTTGTGATGCAACCGTGGCGCGCCGGGCGCATATTTAATGCTGTGATTTTTTTCCCATTGGCTGTGTTGCGGGAGAGGGCTAAATTTTAGTTATCCACAGTTGCCAAATTGTGTTGCATGATATAATAAAATAAATTAAACGGTCTATCGTTTATTTAATATGGCTTGCAGATTACTGCCTATAAGTGATAGTCATTGGTCTGTTTGCGATAAATAGTTAAAATATGAACTTACTAATTATTTTGGTAGTGCTTATGGCTGCAGGAGGTGCGGGTTATTATTTCTTCTTCATGAAAAAGAAAGGGGAAGGAGGTGCCTCGGAGGAAGCGGCAGTAGAGCCGGCCGCACCCGCTGAAACCGGCGGAGGAGCAGAGGGCACGGAAGGGGAAGAAGAAAAGAAGTGGTAATATCGGGATAAATTTTTGTAACCGAAAAACGGCTCAAATAGCCAAATGAGCCGTTTTTTGCTATGCTTAATTCGTATGTCAACCCAAAAAGTTTTCATTATTCTCCTCAACTGGAATAATTGGAATGAGACCCGGGAGTGTTTGGCGTCCTTGCGGAAAGTTACATATGACAATTTCGAGGTAATTGTTGTAGATAACGGATCCGAAGAAGAGGAGCGCGAAAAGATAAGGAGCGTCCATACAACATACAGTATACAACATACAATATACAGCGACACGAACCTCGGCTTTGCCGGTGGTAACAATGTGGGCATTAGGTATTCTCTGGAACACGGCGCTGATTATATAATGCTGCTGAATAACGATGCGATTGTAGCGCCGGATTTTTTGACGGAACTTGTGAAAGCCGCAGAGAGCGATCCAAGCTATGGGATTTTGGGATCAAAGATTTACAAATATGGTACGAATGACGTGGTTTTTAATGGAGGGAAGGTAAATAGATGGCTAACAAAGGGGGAGCATATCAAGAATCAAGAATTAGGAATCATGAATCATGAGGTAGATTATATTACGGGAGCCGCTATGCTTATAAAAAGAGAGGTTGTTGAGATGGTCGGCCAGATGCGAGAGGAATATTTTTTGTATTATGAAGATGTGGACTGGTGCTTGCGTGCTTGCAAGGCGGGCTATAAGTGCGTGCTTGTGCCGGCAAGCAAAGTTTGGCATAAAGTTTCAGCGACAAATAAGGAGGGCTCGCCAAGTTATATTTATTATCATACCCGCAATGCCCTAATGCTCGCCAAGCTCAACGGCAATATTTTTCAAAAGGCTACATCATACTTTATCGGTGCATGGATTTTATTTAAACAAATACCAAAATTTTTTCTTATACCATCAAAACGTCTTTGGGTAACGTCAATGACAAGAGGCGTTTTAGATTTTTATAGAGGTAAATACGGAAGATATGAAAATAGGGATTGATTGTCACAATTTAGAGGGGCAAAGAACCGGTGTGGGCCGGTATCTTGCGAACCTTCTGCGGGAGTGGGAATCTCAGACGGACACTGAGTTTTTTTTGTATTTTAAAAGCGCAATCCCGGAGGATATCCATAAATTATCCCAACATACGACAGGTTGGACTTTGCGAAATTTCAATGCCAAGAGTAATGTTATTTTTAAGCACTGGATTTTGCCGCGGGCGGCAGCGAGAGATGGCGTAGACGTTTTATTTTGTCCCGACTATGTTCTGCCGTTTTATACCGGAGTAGGTATAAAAATTGCAGTTACCATTCACGACATAATTTACGAGGCGCGACCTAGTGAGTATTCATGGCCGTCGTGGAAGGATAAAATTTTACTCAAGTGGGCATCAAAGCAATCGGCAAAAAAAGCTGATGCTATTTTCGCCCCGTCAAAATTTACAAAAAGTGAAATTCTCAAATACTACAGGGTTAATTCCGAAAAAATTGTTATAACCCCGCTTGCGGCTGACCTCGTTTTCAATCGGTCGGGGTCAGACCCCGACCGATTGGGCAAGATTAGGCAAGGATATGGCATACGCGATAAATATATATTTTTTGTCGGATCGATTTTTAATCGTAGATTTTTACCGCAAAAGATTCAAGCGTTTGCTGAATTTGGCAAACAATATCCGGATTTTCAATTTTTGATAGTGGGCAAAGATCATACTAAGCCGTTTCAAGACATTGCCGCGCTTGTCGTCAAAGTAAATCAAGTATTGGGCCGAGAAGCGGTCGTGTGGAGAGAGCAGGCAAGCGATGAAGATTTGGTACATCTCTATAGCGGCGCGTTTGCGACTTTGTGGCTTTCCTCGTACGAGGGTTTCGGCTTGCCGGTTCTTGAGAGTATGGCATGTGGAACGCCGGCAGTTATTACTAAGAAGGCCTCTTTACCGGAAATTGCAGGCGATGCCGCAATGTATATTGCGCATCCGGAAAATCCGCAGGAAATTGCAAGCGCACTTGGGTACCTTGTTAGATCTAATACATATTACAACGAGCTTATTGAGAGAGGGTTTGCGCGAGTAAAAAAATTCTCCTGGCAAAAATGCGCAAGTGATACTCTACGCGGCTTAACAAATATATGATAATATTGGTGCTATATGCAATTTAGGAAATTTGTGAAAAAATTTGCAAATCCGCTTGCTGTGATGATTGGTATAGAGGTTCTGGTTGTAATGCTTATGATGCTTGGGGTGTTGCCGAGAGAGGCAGCGCTTTTTTTGGTTGGGATTTTTGCGTTTTTTGTGATGTTTGTGCCGTTAAAGCAAGCGGTGCTTTTTGCTGTGTTTTCGATTCCGTTCTACACCGCCCTGCCGATTACAGAATCGTTTGATTCAATGGCGGCGTGGAGGATAATCGTGGCTATATTATTTTTACGGGTGTTTGTAGGGACTTCTTGGGTATTGCTTTCTGGCTCATTCTCGCCAGTCCAGCGACTGGCTCCGAGGCTCGGGCTGTCTGCTCTCCCTCCGGGAGATCTCCCGCAGGGAGACAAAACAGCCCTCAAATCCGCCATAAAGCAATACCCAAGAAGTCCTCTCGCAAGATTGGGTGTTCTGGTCGGATTATTTTTTGTGCTAGGAATGTTGTCTTTATTCGTTGCCCCTGAGCCGATTTTTGGAATCAAGAAACTTCTTTATCTGGCAAATATTTTCGCGTTGTTTTTTGTTATCCGGGAAGTTGTGAGGAATAAGCAGGACTTTGTTGATGTGTTGAAATATGCGCTTGCGGGGTCTGTGCTGACACTCTCGGTTGCGTACGCGCAGTTTATCGCCATACTCTTTGTGCCGCTATATATCTTTTGGCAATGGTGGGCGTCTCACGTGATTCCGGTTTTTTACGGCGCCAATCTTGGCGTGCTCCTTTCGTACTCCAACACTTGGTTTTCTTATTACGAAGAAGCAGAGGCCACGCTTCGGGTATTTTCCTTCTTTCCCGACTCTCACTCTTTTGCATTGTCTATGGTGCTTGCCTTGCCGGTCGCGCTAACATTTCTCCTGATGAGTAGGGGACGAACTCGACTAACTCTCGGCGCCTTCGTAATTTTTGCCCTCCTTGCAATAATTTTTTCCGGGACTCGGGGCGTCTGGATAGGAGCAGTACCGGTGTTTGCTATATTGTTAATACTTGGTATATTTGGAAAGAAATTTTTTAAGATGCAGGGGTCAGACCTCAAAAAGTTATCGGTTATAAAAATCACCATTATTTTATTTATAATTTTCGCCCTTCTATTTCCCGTTTCTTCCCAGCTCCTTAAATTTTCCCAGATGCGGCAGGGCGGAATTGTTTCTAAAACTAGCTTTGAGCGCATATCAACTTCGTTCAGCGCTCGCGAACTTTCAAACTTGGGCCGTATACAAATCTGGAAATCGACATTCGAGTCTATCGCAAAGCGGCCGTTCCTTGGCGTAGGTATCGGCAACTATCCCGTGGTGCTAAATGAAAATGTTTCCGCGACAAAAGAAGGCGCCTCCGCCCATAGCTTGTATCTTGATGTCGCATCAGAAATGGGAATTTTAGCCGCGATAATATTGTTGTTTATGTTCCTCGAAATTCTTTGGAGGGCAATAAAAGTATTTTTGAAAAATGAAGATTTGATATTATCAACATTTGCCGGCTTCTTTGCCATTTATTTCCTTTGGGTAATGGCGTATAGTATGGTGGATGTTGTACTATTAAACGATAAAGTGCTTCTACTTTTCGTAACACTTGTCGCATTATTATATGCTCGTATCTATAACCATCGCAGCGCGAAATGAGGAGAAAAATATAGAGAAATCTCTTAGTTCCGCCCTAAATCAATCGCACAGTCCAATTGAGATTTTTTTAGTAGACGATACGTCAACGGATAGAACCGTGGAAGTTGCCGAGGCAGTTTATAAACAGTCCGGAAGCAGCGTAAAATTTACGATTATAAAAAATACTGTGAACCTTGGTTTTGGAGGCAGCCACAACGCAGGCATGCAGAGATCCTCTGGTGATTTTGTGCTATGCCTTAACGCAGATTGCGAGCTTGATAAAAATTATGTAAAATACGCAGTAGAAGCATTTAGCCAAGACGCGAATATCGCGGCTGTGCAGGGCAAGCTTCTCAATCCCCGTACCGGAAAAATTGATACTACCGGACTTTTATTTTTTAAAAATCGACGAGTGGTAAATAGGGGACAAGGCGACGAGGATCTAGGACAGTTCGATCGCAGTGAGGAGATGTGGGGTGTTGATGGCGCAGCCCCGGTGTATAGAAAGGCCGCACTAGAAGATACAAAGATTCCCATATCGAGTAATCATTCGGAACATTCGGATCGCTTTGAGTATTTTGATCAAGATTTTTTTGCATATAAAGAGGATATAGATCTCTCGTGGCGAATGCGCTGGGCCGGATGGAAAATGATGTATGAGCCAAGGGCTATTGCGCATCATGACCGTTCTGCGGGGGAGGGGACGGCAAAAAATCCCTTGCAGATTATCCGGGCGCGACGAGGGATAAGCAAGTTTGCTAAATCTCATTCCTTTGCCAATCAACGCCTGATGCAGGTAAAGAATGAGACGCCCCGTCTATTTCTGAAACATTTTCATAAAATTTTTATTAAAGAATTTTTTTCGTGGCCATATGTTTTATTTTTTGAAAAATATGGCGCAAAATCCGCATTAGAATTTTTTCGCCTATTGCCAAGGGCAGTCAAAAAAAGAAAAATTATTATGGCAAAAAAACGAATAAATGATTTGACGATGGAAAAATGGTTTTATTAAAAAAAAGGACTTTCATAATTATCCCGATTATATTTTTTATAGGGCTCGCGGCTTTATTTGTGTATAAGGGCGGAAGGACAGTAACTATCATTGGAAATAATAGTTCGGGATTTTGGAAGGAAACAGCCGCTATCTTTGATTCTTTGCCCGAGCCGGAGGAAGATCGCATTGATATCCTTATTGTCGGAATACGCGGATTCCAAGACGGCGAGGATCGGAGCGAAGGCGGAAGCAACGGAGAATATCTTGCGGACACAATTATACTTGCCAGTTTTAACAAGGAGAACGATCGGGCAGCGCTCATATCGATTCCGCGCGATCTATATGTGGATATTCCCGAATATGGGATGGAAAAGATAAACTCGGCTTATGCGATAGGAGAGGCACGGCAATATGGCGGCGGCGGACTTCAGCTGACAAGAGCGCTTGTATCTGCTATAAGTGGAGTATATGTGGACCATGTCGTAAGTGTGGATTTCGAGGGTTTTGAAAAAATAATCGATCAGATTGGCGGAATTGTGATCTACCGCGACACGCCGTTTGTGGAAGGCAAACAGTGGATACACGACGGACAAGAGGGTAAGCGATATTGGCGCTTTCGCCAAGAGTCGACAACTACAGAAGCGGGGTGGGAGTTCTACGTGCCGAAAGGGGAAAATATTATGAATAGCGAGGAGGCCCTTTACTACGCGCGTTCCCGATACTCAAGCTCGGACTTCGACAGAATGCGCCGTCAGCAGGAGGTGATATCTATGATAAAATCAAAGGCCCTGAATCTGGGCGTAATCGCGAATCCCGTAAAAATTTTTGGCATACTTGATACATTGGAAAATAATGTAAGATCCGATATAGGGGTTTCGCAAATGAAAGAATTGCTTTTTATTATACAAAAAGCAAAAATTCAGGATTTAAAAAAGGCGGTGCTTGATACAAGCGATGATGGATTGCTCGTGGAAGATAGGGTAGAGGGAAGATTTGTGCTTCTTCCCAAGGACGGGGACTACTCACAGATTAGAGAATTGTTTAAAAGCATAGTAGAATAGAATACAAAATGAACAAAAGAAATTCAGGCCTATTATTTATTTTCATAGTGCTTGCCCTGGGGCTTGGCGGCGGTTTTATAATAGGCAGATCCCTTGGCTCAAATCAAACCGTGTCCGGCATGGGCGATTTCACGGATGTTTCTAAAATTTTTACAAAAAAGCCAACTATTAAACTAATTGAAGAGGGCCTTGATGTAATTGCTAAAAAATATGTAGACAGGGATAATATAAATCGCGACGACTTGCTTTATGGAGCTATGAGCGGAATGCTCAAGGTGCTGGAGGATGATTATAGCGTATTTTTGGAGCCGGAGGACACAAAAACATTCGAAGAAGATGTGGGGGGAAGTTTCGAGGGGATAGGAGCGGAAATAGGTATCCGGGATGGCATGCTAACCGTAATATCTCCTCTTAAAGACAATCCGGCCGATAGAGCCGGGGTTAAAGCGGGTGATAAAATATTGTATGTTGACGGCACGGATACGGACGGCCTGCCGTTGGATGAAGCGGTGCAGATTATCCGCGGCCGAAAGGGGAGTGCTGTTGTACTTACCATCGAAAGAGAGGGAGAAGAGGAGAATCTTGAAATCTCGATTGTCCGCGATACTATCAAGATTCCAATTATTGAATGGGAAAAGAAGGGGGACGAGATAGCATATATTGCCTTTAGTCACTTCACAGAAACAGCGCCGGGAGATTTTGAAAATATCGTCCAGGAGATATTGCAGTCGAGTGCCGACAGAGTGATTCTTGATTTAAGGAATAATCCCGGAGGATTTTTGGAAGTTGCGGTAGATATAACCGGCTGGTTCATTGAGAAAGACAAAGTTGTCGTGATAGAGGAACGAGGCCACGGAGTCAAGAATAAGCTGTATATGAGTTCCGGGAACTCGGCGATGGCAGAGTATCCGATTGTCATTCTTATAAACAAAGGTTCTGCTTCGGCTTCGGAAATTCTGGCAGGTGCCCTTCGCGATCACAAGGGCGTTGTGCTTATAGGCGAGAATACATTCGGCAAGGGATCGGTACAGGAGCTTGTGCATCTGCGGGACGGGTCAAGTATAAAAATTACAATAGCCAAATGGCTGACGCCCGATGGGCTTTCTATAGAAGAGAATGGCCTGGAGCCGGATATCGCGGTTGAGATGACGCAGGAAATATTCGATAAGCAGGGCGATGTACAGCTTGAAAAAGCTATTGAAGTGGTTGAGGGGTTGTGATATAAATTAATTAGCAATTAGGCAAGTTATAGATAATTATGAAAGTCATTCTTTTAGAAGACGTAGAAAATTTAGGGAAAAAGTGGGACGTTAAAGAAGTCGCTGACGGATACGCGAGAAATTTTTTAATTCCGCAAATCTTAGTGAAGCCGGCGTCGTCCGCAGAAATTGAGCAGGCAGAAAAAATGCGCGCGGAAACGGAAGCAAAAGCACAGAAAGAGCTTGCGGGCGTCGAGAAGACGGCATCACAGCTTGACGGTTATGAGCTAAAAATACCCATGCAAGTTGGAGAGGACGGCCAGCTTTATGCGGCTGTGAACCCCCAAAAAATTTCTTCCGTTTTGGGGGCAGAAGGTTTTAAGGTATCTCAAAAGCAGATAAAAATCGCAGAGCCAATAAAAGAGCTTGGGGAGTTTCCCGTGATGATAGAATTTGACCATGGATTGGAGGTGGAGATACGGGTAATTGTTGAAGCTGAAAATGGCTAAGTTTATTTTTGTTGCCGGAGGTGTTATGAGTGGCATCGGCAAAGGTGTTGCCACTTCCTCCATAGGGGCAATACTCAAATCGCGGAACTTTAATGTAACCGCGATTAAAATTGACCAATACATAAATGTGGATGCCGGAACCTTAAACCCTGTTGAGCACGGGGAGGTTTTTGTTACGGAGGACGGCGCAGAATGCGATCAGGATGTGGGAAATTACGAAAGATTTTTGGATAGAGATATATATTCCGCAAATTATATCACAACCGGCCGCGTTTATCAGGCGGTGATCAATCGCGAGCGCAATCTTGGATACGGAGGAAAGACCGTTGAAGTGGTTCCGCATATTCCCGAGGAAGTGATCCGTAGAATCACGCAGGTGGCAAAGGAAAGCAAAGCGGACTTTGTCATGATAGAAATCGGAGGTACAGTTGGAGAATATCAAAATATACTGTTCCTGGAAGCCGCAAGGATGATGCGCTTGCGTCGCCCTAAAGATATTCTTTTTGTTTTGGTGAGCTATTTGCCTATTCCTAAGATGATAGGCGAAATGAAGACGAAGCCGACGCAGTACGCGGTGCGTACATTAAATTCTGCCGGCATCCAGCCCGATATTATTCTTGCGCGCGCTGAAGTACCCATCGATGAGCCGCGCAAACGTAAGATTTCTGTCGCGTGCAGCGTGTCTCGGGAGGACGTAATTTCGGCACCCGATGTAGAGAGTATTTATGAAGTGCCGATAAATTTTGAGGAAGAGAATCTTGGGAATCGTATCTTATCGAAATTCAAAATGCGCAGTCGCGGACGAAGGGATTTGTCGCAATGGAAAAGCTTGGTCAAAACAATAAAAGGTGCGAACAGCGCAGTCAAGATAGGCGTGGTGGGCAAGTATTTTGAGACGGGCGATTTTGTGCTTTCGGATTCCTATTTATCTGTAATCGAAGCTATCAAGCATGCCGCGTGGGCTCATAACCGCAAACCAGATATTACATGGCTTAATTCCGATCACTACGAAAAATTTCCCAGAGCCGTGTCGGAGCTTAAAAATTATGACGGGATTATAGTGCCGGGCGGATTCGGCGCGAGAGGCGTTGAAGGAAAAATTTTAACTGCCAAATTCTGCCGCGAAAATAATATTCCATATCTTGGCCTCTGTTACGGAATGCAAATTGCGACCATAGAGTTTGCGCGCAATGTATGCGGCATTAAAGACGCTCATTCCACTGAAGTCAAGCAAAAAACTCCGCATCCGGTTATAGATATCCTGCCGGAACAGAAGACGAATTTGCAGAGAAAAGATTTCGGAGCGACGATGCGCTTGGGTACATATCCGTGCAAGCTTAAAGCGGGAACAGCCGCCTTCAGAGCCTATAAGAATTCTGACTTTAAAAAGGAGGTAAAAAATGGCGATATCGTAATTTCCGAAAGACATCGCCATCGTTACGAGCTGAACAACGAATACAAAAAAACCCTTGAAGACAAGGGCCTAGTGATGTCGGGAGTAAATCCCGATCGCGATCTTGTGGAAATTATAGAACTTCCTAAACACAAGTTCTATCTCGGGACTCAATTCCATCCGGAATTCAAATCCCGCCCTCTTCGTCCACATCCGCTATTTTCTGCGTTTGTAAAAGCTTGCCTGCTGTAGGCACGGCGGCGATTTCTTAAACTTCTATATTCACAACTTTCGCAATTCTCTGCTTGCCATCGAAGCGGGTTTTCTTTATAGTCCTAAAGAGGACTTTTCCGTCCTTGGCGGCATACAAGGTGTCATCGGCCCCGCGTCGGACATTGAGGCCGGGAATAAAACGTGTGCCGCGTTGGCGCACCAAAACATTGCCAGCGTAAGCTTGCTCGCCTCCATAGAGTTTTACCCCTAAACGTTTTGAAATTGAGTCGCGGCCAAGTTTAGTTGAACCCGCCGCTTTGGTCTTTGCCATGTTAGGTCAAATAAAACAATTGATAAAATCCAACGAATCCGAACTTATCCTTGCTCTCGGTGTAATCTTGATATCTT